>DASRZB010000027.1:0-6748 GCA_035653855.1 Acidothermaceae bacterium
AGTCGGATCATTCGCCGCATTCATCTGCGCGACCATTGCCCGATAGCCTGGATTATTCGTGATTTCCTGGGCAAGAAAGCCTTCCTGAGCCTGCTTTGACATCGGGTCGAGATGGTTCCGTGCGGCGTAGGCATAGAGTGCAGCCTTACGAGACCCCACCCACTGCGCCAATCCCGTATCCCCACCCGGCGCCACTCTCGTCGGGTCCAGACCCGACTCGGCGTACATCGCACCCATCGCCCCGGCGATGGATTTTTCGTTCATTCCCGCGGAGGCTAGAGCCGCACGGAGACCGCCCGGTGCAGCTAAGGCGCCACTTTGCCCCGGCGATGACGACCGACCGCCAAGCCATGTCGGCATTGTGCGCTGCCACCAGTTCGGCGACGCGGAAGATGCCGGCGCCGCGCCACCACCCCATATCCGGTTCCACAGGCTGACCGCGCCGCCCAGGGCAGCACCGAGCGGGCCGCCAGCGGCACCGAGCGCCACATTCCCCGCCGCGCCACGCAGGTTGCCGTGAGCGTTGAAGAAGTCGATGATGGCTTTGAGCGTCTTATCCAAGCCGACGATACCAGGGGTCAGATCGTCGGCGATCTTGCGCTGGAGCACATTCATCGAGGTGACAAGATCGTTGTCCGCGTCGAGGCGGCGCTTGGCGAGGTCGCGATCCTCGCTGGTAATCGCGCGGGCGCGGGCTGCGGCAATCATCGGTTCGAGGCCGCCAGCAGTTTGCCCGGCGCCTCGAAGACCCGTCGCCAGCGTCGGCGACATGCCGATCAGGCCGCCCGAAGCGATCGCCGTGGCCGACGATACCTGCCCGAAGCGCTGCGCGATGGCGACCATCGCCTGCTCTGGAGTGCTCGTGAACACGTCGGCATTGATGCCGGCGATCTGCATCTGACGGTTCAGCGCGACTGCGGCACCGTAATCGCCTTGTGCGGCGCGTTCCTTCGCCTGCGTGAACTGAGTAAGCCATGCCTGCGTATCGGCTTCCGGCACGTTCTCCTTCGTATAGAGTGCCTGGCTGATCGCGCTGAACGTGCGGATCGGCAGACCGGCACCAGCGGCGCCGATGCCGGCGCTGAACACGCTTTTTTGCGTGACCGCCGTATCGGCGATGATCTTGTTTAAGGACGAAATGACCGCTGTAGCCGCGAGCCCGGCCGCGCCGAGGACCCGCAATCCGGCGGCACCCTCCAAGGCGGAGGACTCCACGCCCTTGCCTGTGACCCTCGCCTGTGCGGCGAGATCGCCCAATCCACGCTTGGGCGCCACCGTTGCCGTCGCCAGCTTCTCGAAATGCCCCCGAAGTGCGCCGAGTGGGTTCTCCAATCCACGGATGAACGTCGCGACGTTGATGCCTTGCTGCTCGACTACCTGACCGCCGCGTTTGGCGCCGGTCTCCAGCTTCTTGATGCTGTCCAAGACACGGCGTTGCCCGGCGTCGACACCAGCAGTATCGAGGGAAAAGCGGAGGACGAGTTCGTCGATGATCGTGGGCACGCTATTCGTCGTCCCGCGGCATCGTGAGCCATTGGTTGTAGGCGGTTACCGCCGCTATCTCCACCAAATCGTAAAGGTCACGCATGCCGTACACGGTGCTCAATTCCTCAAGCGTCGCTAGGCGGCTCGCAACGACCGTCGCGATCGTTTTGGAGACGTTTGCGGTGTCTCTAAGCTCAACTCCGTTATCGTCGAAGCCGCTCCGATCAAGTTGAAGATCCGCGCGGCCAGCGAAAAATTTATGTGGAGCGATATCACCTCATTGCGTAGGAAGATGCGGGTTGTCGCGTCCTCGATGTCGTCGTTCACGTCACCGACATCAATCAGTGCCCGCGCGCTCATCGGATTGCGCGGTTCGGGCACGATCTTGATGCAGCTCATCAACTCGTCCATCAGCGGACGCAATTCGGGGAACCGCATATGGCCGACGAGAAGGGCGAGTTGATAGATGCTCGCCATCCCGCCCCTGACGTCGATGTCTTTGGGGATATCGAAGGCCGACGCGGCGAGCGCGAGGAACGCCCGGTCTGCCCATGCTTCTGCCTGGCGCGCGGGCATCTCGGTGAGCAGAAACGTCTTGCCGTTGTCACGCTGCCCTGGCGTATCGGGATCGCGGGCCCCGGGGATGGTGATGAGCTTCGTCAGGCGGGACATCGGGTTACAGGGGCCCGGAGGTGATCGCCGGAATAGAACCTTGAGGCAACCAGGCTATGTGGAATTCCCGGTTCGCCAGCACCTTGCGCGCATCAGGGATGCTGCTGACGCCCATCAGGCTGCCTTGGTAGCAGGTGTATTTGCGCCCGACCGACGGGAGCGCGATCGTCGCCGCACAATAGAGGACGTCGCCGATCAGGTCCTGCTGGGCGATCCACGTCTCGAAGACGCTGTAATCAACATCTGCAGACGCCAAGAGCCGGATCGTCATACGCGGCGAGCGCGGCACATAACCCGCGACGCCAAAGCCGTCGACGCCAACCTGGGTTTCGGTCGTCTCCACCACATCGGTCGTGAAGGCGTCATCGACACCGAAGCCCTGCAATTGCACGCCGTTTGGAAAGACCAACGGGACGGAAAGGATGAAGACCGCGTTGCTCGCGGTAATCGTGAGAGCCATGTGCCCGATCTCCTACTGGATCTCGATTGCAGCGAGGACGATCGATTGGATGACGCCGCCGTCGCAGTACCAAAGCGTGCTCGGGGGCGAGGTGCGACCCACACGCGCGGACGCTGCCGCCGGGCCGACCTGGAGGTACCATCCGCGCTGCGTCAGGATCGTATCGATCTTCACGCCGGCTGCGGCGTTCACCGAGTTGGCCTGTGCGGTCGACAGCGGCACACCGGAAACAATCGCGCCGTAATTCACCGCGGCGTTGATCGGGTCCATGCACCAGGCTTCGATCGTGCTGTACCCAGCCTGATTGTACGGCAGCGATGTAACGCTGCTCATCCCGACCATAATCGCCAGTTGGAGTTGGTTGCGCAGCCAGATCTGGTTGACGTAGCTGTCGAGCCACCGATATGGGCCCGAGACGACGCCGCGCTGGAACCCGTAAAACGCCTGGTTCGCGGTGGTGTAATCGCCGTAGAAATTGACGCCGTACCCGAATGAGTCGGTCAAAGGCGGCCCGCAGAGATTGATCGCGACGGTGCCGTTGGTGACATCTGGTGCAATACCGGATTGCGACTTGTATGATGCAGAGGCGCGGCCACCACGTCGCGTGAAGTCGAGCGACGCGATCCACCCGGCGATGAATGCGGCCTTCTCGCCGTTGAGCACCGTGGCGGCGCTCTGGTAGATCGGCACGGTACCGGAAAGCGCGTTCGTGGTCAGATACCCGACCGCCGGGGAAGGCCCCTCGCTGCCCGTATTGAGCGCGCTGGTATCCCACATGAGGCAGGCGTAGCGATTGCTCGTACCGTTCGTCCAGGTCTCGAACCCTTCCTTGTCGGTCGGGATCGGCTCCCAATCCGTCATGAACGACGCCCAATTCTGGGTGATCGTCGTGATCGTCGGCATGAACGTCGCGGGGTTTGTCGCCGCGGCGCCGGGCGACAGGAGCGCCCCAAGCGCCGAAGTCAACAACAACGTGGTCGCCGCGGCGCCGGTTCCATAAGCGACGGAACTGGACGTGCCGGTCGTTCCCGAGTAGATGACGAATTTCTGCTGGACCGCGTCGTACTGCACGGCGCTGGAGTAGACGGTGACAGTCTCGTTAGTCTCCGTCGTCGCCGAAGCCGAAAGATTGTAGGTACCAACCCCGCCGGTGCCGGTGCCAAGCGAGGAAATATAGGTGCCGGCGACGAGGCCAGTCCCCGATACCACATCGCCGACGCCAAGAGCCGTGACCGGATTGTAAGCGACGATGGCTTCGGCGGCTTCGGTGGTCGCCGCAGCCGACAGGTTGTAGGTGCCGATGCCGCCAACACCAGATCCGAACGAGGAGATCGTCGTGCCCGCGGTGATGCCGGTGCCGATGACAACCTGCCCGATCGCGAGAGACCCACCGGATACAGCGGTCACCGTCATCACGCTGCCGGATAGCGATGCGGTGAATTCGCACTGCGCCGGGCCGTAGCTCACGGCACTGACCGTCATCACGGTGGTCGCGAGCGATGCGGTAACGACCGCCTTCTGCACGCCCTGGATGCCCATCTGGCTCGCGATAAGCACGGCGGCGTTTGAGAATGATGTCGCGGTCGCGAGGTTCACCGTCTGGGTGACCGGCGTCCCGTCGATCGTAAGCGTCAATGAGGCGTCGATCGCCTGCAGCTGCGCGAGCGTCGTGCTCGCCAGACTACCCGAGCGCAGCCATCCGGCAACGGCGTTCTCCGGATACTGCACGAAGAGCAGCGACCCCGGCTGCCGCGTCGCGTTGTTCGGGCCGTTGAAATAGACCGTCGCAAGCCCGGCTTGCGGGCTGGTCGGGCCGAAGGTGTTTCCGACATCGGTAGCGTCGGCGAACTGCACAACGGTACCGATCGGGATCTGGGTGCTCTGCGTCAGGACGAGATCGATCAGGTCCAGACCGTTGCCGCCGGCGACCAGCACGGACGGAACGATGCTGACCAGTTGATCCGCCGGGATCGCTGGCGTAATGAAAACTGACATTCGGAGTTAACTCCTACGCAGGTGGCGTGGGGTCGATGTTGTTCGGGATGGTGGTTCCGAGGATCGCGGCGCGCAGTGGCGGCAATAGCCGCTCGACGACGGGTGTCCCGCGCACGCAGGAAAGGATCGCGAAAAGGTCGAGCAGCTCGCCGTCATCCTCGATGACAAGCACCGTGCCCGACTCAATCTGGATATTCGCGGCTTCGTGCGGAGAGATGCGGTAGAGACGCATCTAGGCCCCCGTGTAGTTCACCGCCGCCTCGACGACCCCGACCTGCACCTGATCCGCAAACTGGATCGACGTCCCGATCGTCGGATCGATCTCCAGATGCAGGTCCATAGTCCAGCGGTTTTCGTACTGCTGCGATGCGTTGATGAAGGGTATCTGTCGAGCATCGCTCGCGTGGAGTGCCTGGACCGCATAAGGCTGCGCCGAGAAGAAATCCGCAGCGACCGACGAGAAGAAGGTGCCCTCGACCAGCTTGGTGTTGTCCGCGCTGTTCGGGCCGTAGATGTCGAGCTGCACGACCCAGCGCGTCGGTACGAGGTCCTGCCGTTGGCCGGCGTAGAGCGTTTCGCTTGCGAGCGTCTGCGATGGCGACACCGTGTAAGTGCCAGCCCCGCCGGGCGTCCCGGTAAGCTGGATCACAACGGTCGTGTTGGCCGCGACGAGGTTCGGATAACTGCCGTCGGTCAACACCATACCGGGCTGAATGCCGGCGCCCTGGCTTTGGGATACAGCCGTCACCGTCAACACCGTGGCGGCGATCGATCCCGTCAGCACGTTATCGACGTAGTCGGTTTCATTCCATGCGAGCCGCTCCTGGCGGATCGGCGTCATCATCACGTAATCCGGGCCGGCAGGCTGCGCGACCTGGTTTACCTGGGCTTGAAACACCCCACACGCAGATGGCAGCACGAACGTCAGGAAGTCGCCCAGCGCGGTAAAAGCGAGAGCTTGCGTCTGGCTGATGGTCGCGGGCATGATCGTCCTACTGCTGGAGCGTCAGCCCGACGGAACTCCACGGGCCGCCCTGATCCCAGGTTTCAAAGACGATTGTCACCAGCCACGTCTGCGCGGTGCTGGTCACCGGATCGGTGAAGATCAGCAGATCGCCGCCTTGCTGCGTCAACCGGTCAGTGCCGAGCAAGCTGACGTTCGCATACACCTTGCGGGTCACGCCCTGGATATTGAGCCCACTGAGCAATCGCAGATCGTTGGAACTGAGCGGCTGTTCCTGCACGACGATCTGCGAGGTCTGGAACGTCGGCGTCCGTGTGTAGTCGGCGTTCAACGTCGAGCCGGTCGATCGTTGCCAGGTCACCGTGATCGTCGGGTTTATCGCCGAGACGATCGGCCCCGCGATGGCGTTGAGGTTTATGAGAGCCTCCCTACGCCGTCGTCTTGGCGAGATGAAAACCAATCGGCTGACGTCGATCGGGGACCCGGTACAAGGGGCGACCGCTTGCGTCGAGCAATCCGGTAGGTTTTATCGCTTCGGGTTCCGGCTCATATAGCGTATCGGCACCGAAAATCTGAGCACCACCCAAGGGGTCAAATCCGACCAGAACGGATTTGGTGATGTACCGGGCCATCGAGTTCCTCTTATGCCTTGAACGCGACGCTGTTGATGGTTCCGGTATTGGCGCCCGATGCCGAGGTCACCAGCATCGTGATCTCGATCGCGATATGCTGGTAAGGCACAAGCCCGGTGCCGGTAATGGTGAACGTCAGAATTTCGCCGGTCTTGTCGAATTCCTGCGCCGCCGATACGGTCAATGCGGTTTCGACCCCGGCCGCCTCGGTGTAAGCTGCCACGGTGATTGTGGTCGAGGCCGCAGTCAGCGTCCCGGTGCCAGTCACGATCGCATTGACGATGACCGGGATATTGGCCCCGGCGACATAGGTGGCGGGGAGGTCGAATTCCCACAGCGCCACATCGGTTTTGGCGCTCGCTGACGTGGCCTCGCCGACGAGTTGCAGACTGGTGCCAGCCGTACGCGCGATACCAACCGCCCCCGCCGGGGTACCAGCAGCCGCGGTCAACGGAATTCCGGTATCCGCCTTCGCATCGGTCAGCGGAAGATAGCGCGTCTGCGGCCCGGTGACCGCAGCAATGGTCGTCGCATTGAGGA
>DASRZB010000028.1:0-7040 GCA_035653855.1 Acidothermaceae bacterium
ATTCGGTGCCGTAGCCGGATCCGTTGCTGCTGGATCCGTTGCTGCTGGATCCGTTGCTGCTGGATCCATTGGTGTCGGACTGGGCCTGACCCTCATGGGTCAGGTCGTTTGCGTAATACGCCGTGAACGGAAGGCGGAAATCTGGCAGCGGGAGGTAGCGATCCGGATACACGCCAAATGGGGCTTCGTCCAACGTCTAGCCCCCCTCGCCACCACAACAACGCACGCGCCACGCTCGACCGAACCTAGCCAAGCTTACCGGAGCTCGCGTGGCGTAAAGGCCGGTTCGACCGGATTCGCAGCCGATCCGCGGGCGCTGAGTTCACCCTCGTGAAGTCGCCATTCTGGCCTGGTCCGCAAGCGATTTGGCCTAACATGATCACGTGAGTATCGACAGCTACCTGTCCATCCTTCGGACGCGTTGGCTGACCGTCCTCGCCGTCATCGTCGCATCGGTGCTCGGGACGGCGCTGTACTCCTTCAACGCCACCCCCCGCTACGAGGCTCACGCCGGCGTGTTCTTCTCCGTCAGCGTCAGCGACAACGCGGGTACCCGCAGCAGGGGCTTCATCTATCAGCAAACCCAGGTGCGTACCTTTGCGCAGCTGGCAACGCTGCCGATCGTGTTGAACCCGGTCATCGCCAAGCTCGGCCTCACCACGACGCCCAACAAGCTCGCCGACAACATCACCGCTCAGGCGCCCCTGAACACGCCGCTCGTCGACATCAACGTGTCGTCGTCGTCGCGCGACCAGGCCATCTCCATCGCAGCCGCGGTCGCCGCCCAGCTGTCGACCACCGTCGTCAGCCTGGCGCCCAAGGTCGACAACGGCACCGCAACCGTCGTGGCGACGACCGTCGATCCGGCAACGGCGGGCAACTCCCCCGCCGTCCCGCGGACAAAGCTCAACCTGGGAATTGCGCTGCTATTTGGCGCGATCATCGGTGCGCTCGCGGCCATAGCGCTCGACGCCCGCGCAGCGAGGGCACTCCGACGCCGTCAGCTCGAGGCGCTCGGTGGTGTCGCCATCGTCGGCACCGTCACGATGCCGGTCGACGCAGGCAAAGGCGCAAGCGCTCCGCGATGGGCCGACAGCTTGCAGGAGTTGCAGCTGCGGCTGTTCCCGCCGCTACAGGCGCGGACCTTCAGTTCCGTGGCGATCACCTCGGGCGGCGACCCGACGCTGTCGGCGCGATTGGCGTCGGGACTCGCTGCTGCGCAGACCAGCACGCCGCAACGGGTGTTGCTCATCGACGCCAACTTGCACCAGCCGTCGATTGGCGCATCGCTCGGCCTCCCGACGTCCGCCGGACTCGTCGGCGTGCTGCGCCGAGACGCCACCCTTGAGCAGGCCACCCAACGTTTTGGTAAGCATGGGCTCGACGTCTTGGCTGCTGGGCCGACGCCGCTCGATCCGACCGGCATGGTCGACTCCGACGAGATGCGGGCGCTGCTGCATCGGGCCTCGCAGCGCTACGACCTGGTGATCGTGAATACGCCGCCGTTCGTCACTGCAGACGGCCTCGCGGTGGCGCGTCTCACCGACCGTGCCGTCGTCGTCCTTGCCAAGCAGGAAACCCGCGGCGTACTCGGCGACTCGCTCGCGACGCTACGCGTGGCTCGCGTGCAAGTGCTCGGCCTGGTCGTCAGTACCTAACGGATCATCTTCGTCCGGCCGCTCGGCGAGCAGGATCATCGCCATCGGCAGCACAGTGACCGCCAGCAAGAAGTCGCGGTCGTAGAACGCGAACGACCACTCGAGCGTCGCCGACACGAAGAATGTGCCGAGCAGCACGGCGGGCGCATTCACGCCGCGACCCACCCAGCGGACCGCAGACCCGAGCGAGACAACTGCCATCGCGCCGACAAGAACGAGGCATACAGCGCCGCCCATCACGACCATCTGCACGAAGGTGTTGTGCCCGTGGAACGCTTGCCCGCCAAGACCTTCCTCGTACTTCGCGAGGGTCGAAAACCACCGGCTGCCGAGTCCGAACACACGGTGCTGCGACCACGCGCGCAGGCTAGTAATCCAGATGTACCCGCGATTGCTGAACGACGTTCCAGACGACGTCGACACCGGGAGCGCGATCATCACAAGGCCCGCGGCGAGCAGCATGCCGGCGGCAAGAACCTGTCGCAACTTGCGACCCGGCACCTGTAGCGCAAGAGCAATGCCACCGCCAACCGCCATCGCCCCGATCGACGACCGGGACGACGTCCAGACGACGGCAAATACCGTAAGCAGGACGACGGCAAGCTTGAGCATGCGATTCCGGGAAAGTCCGATCAACGGCAGGCCGAGCACGAGCGCCTGGCCAAGGTTGTTCTCGGAGGTCAGCGGTCCGACGAGGATTCCCAACGGAAGGATCTTCTTGTCGAGCGGAACGAGGTCGCCGTTGCGCGCGTGATAAATACCTTTAGACGTAAGGAAAAAGCCCATCAGCACGCTGATCAGAGCCAATACCGCGGCGAGATAGCCGAGCACTACGAGCTTGCGTAGTGGCGGGCGCAACACCCACACCGCGATGATGATCGCCGGGTATTCGAGATCCTGCAAATGCAGGTGGACGCCGGAATAGAGATCGCGGGTGATGAGGTAAAACCAAGGGGCCAGCAAGATGACGAGTACCCGGCGGCGATCAGAGGGTAAGTCACCTAATCGTTGAGCGACGACGACCACGCACCAACCAATCACCATCACTGTCAGCAGGTGGCTTAACAACGCGGTCGACGACGAGTAAGGGATGGCGTCGTTGACCAGCGCCGCGTGCTTGGGCGCGGTGAGGCTTTGTACGAAACGGGGCAGCACGACCGCGGTCCAGGTGATCACCATCAGGACGACGATCGGGTCGACGTGGCGCCTGCCCGGCGGCCGGTCGAGGTCGACGTGCCACGGCCGCTGCACGGCCTGCTGCGCGCTCACACGCCCGCCAACCGTTTGAGTTCCGCGTCGGGGCCGAAATGCCGATGCTGCACCGGCGGCAACGCGCGATTCAGCACGATGCCGACGACTGAACCACCGGCAATCGACAGCCGGCGAAGCGACGCGGTCAGCATCCGCTGTCGGGTGCGGCGCGCATCGACCACGACGACGATGCCATCGACTTGCGCCGCGAGACCAAGCGAATCGCTCGACACGGTCATCGGTGGGGTGTCGATCACGACGAGGTCGTAGGTCTCTCGCGCAGTGGCGAGGAATCGGCTCATCGCAGCGGACGCAAGGAGCGGGTGGCCCAGGCCGCGCGGGGCGCTGGCAGCGGTGATGTTACTCGCAGCGCTGCTGCCTGCCGTGCCGCTTCCTGCTCTGACGCTGCCGGCGGTGATGACGTGCAGGCCATCACTGCCGGCCGACTGCACGACGTCCGCGAAGCTCGCTGTCCCGGCCAGAATCCCTTGCAAGCCAGCAGATTCGTCAAGTCCGAGGAGGCGCGCGACGCCGGGCTCGCTGAGATCGGCGTCGACCAACAGCACGCTGCGCGACGACTGCGCAGCACCCACCGCCATGTTCACCGCGGTGCGCGTTCGGCCATCGCCGGGCCGTGGCGACGCGACCATCAGGCACTGCATCCTCGACGCCAGCGCGGTCACCGTGGTTACCACCGAGCGCTCGGAGCCCGAGCCCGCAGCCTTGCGGCCGGCCATCGGAATCGTGCCCACCACCGGCACTGCGGTCGCCCGGACTGCCACCTCGCGGCGGTCGATGACGGGATTGCTCGCGTAAGCGGCAACGACCGCCCAGCAAAGAGCCAGCGCCGCCATCAGCCCGATGGCGATACCGCCCGCGACCCGAAGTCCGTTGTCGGAGGCCGGCGGGTAGGCCGCTTCGATCTTCGTCGCCTTGAACGCCGGCGCACCTTCAATCGTCGGCGACAGCTTCGGCACGAGCAGTGCGAACTGGTCGGCGACCGCATTCGCGAGTGCCGCGGATTCGGGGCGCCCGGTCGACGTCACGCTGATCGTCACGGTGCTGCTCGCCAGGGCCACCGTGACCCGAATATCAGGGGCGAGCTGGTTGGGCGAGCTGTTCAACCCAAGCGCGGTGATGGCCGGAGACAGCACGGCGGGTGAGGTCACGAGTGCGGCGAACGACGGTGCCACGTTGACCGCGAGTTGACTGCCGGCACCGAGATCGTCGATCAACCCGATGTGGTCGCCGGAAATGAGCACCGCGGTGGTCGCTCGGTAATGCACCGGCAACTGAAGTGCGACAACTGCCCCGATTACCGGTCCGAGGATCAGGAGAAGTGCAAGAGCGACCCAGCGGTGTGCAACGGCGTGCCAAAACCGGCGTGCGTCCATGAGGGATCCCGCCGTTTCAGTCAGGACCCTGGCCCGCGCCGTGGCTCGCCGGGCCGGCCACTGCTGCCACTAACCCCAGCAGCGCCTGTGCGGCTAGCCACAGGAGTTGACCGGCTCTTCAGCGGCACCTTCGGGTGACCCGACTGCACCGCCGGCGGCCGAGCGCGGCGCAAGCTGCGCACCGACCGAACCGCAGCACTGAGGTCGGACTTGTTCAAGACGATGCCGAGCAGCGTGGCGCCTGCTCGGTGCAGCGACGCGGTCGCGTCGGCTAGCTGGCGGCGTTTCGTGCTGCGGGTGTCGACCACGATGACCGCGCCGTCGGTGTAGCGCGCGAGCACAGCAGCGTCGGTCGACATCAACACGGCGGCCGCATCGATGACGACGAAGTCGTAGTCACTGGTGGCAGTCGCGATGAGCTCGGCCATCTCGGTCGATCCGACGAGCTCACCAGGGTTCGCAGGGGCGCCACCGGCGGGCACGACGTCGACTCCGTAACCAGTCAGGGTCTGAACCGCGCCGGTCAGCGACCCACGGTTGGCCAGCACCGCAATCAGGCCAGGGGATTCACGCAGGTTGAGGTAGCGCGCCGCAGTTGGACGGCGCATGTCAGCCTCGATGAGCAGCACCCGAAGACCGGTCTCTGCCGCGACCAGCGCGAGGTTGATCGCCGTCGTCGTCGCGCCGTCGCCGGGAGCAGAACCGGCGACCACCACGGATTTCACGCCCTGCCTGCCGGGCCCGCCGATCGCAAAGACGTTCGCGCGCAAGGCGCGGAAAGCCTCACCGGAACGCCCCTCGCTGTCTCCGAGGAGCAACGGCCGGCGTGTTGCGGTAACCCGGCCCACCACAGGGGCGCCTGTGACCAGGTGCAGTTCTTCCTCGTTGCGTACGCGGGTGTCGAGCACCTCGCGCCCGAGCACGAGGAGCACGCCGATGATGAGACCGCCCAGCAAGCCTTCGGCATATTTGGTCTTCTTGCCGGACGCAGCGACCCGGTCGCGCGGAACGGGCGCCTGCGCGACGACTGTGGCATTGAGTTGTTTCGTGCCGCCTTGGGTGACCGCTGGCGAGAGTGTGCTGACCGACTTGGCGAGCTGCGCGGCAACCGCGTTCGCGATCGCTGCGCTTTGTGACGCCGACGTGTCGGTGACGAAGATTTGCAGAATCACAGCACCGGTCGCGGTCTTCGTCTTAATCATGCTCGCGAGCTGCGAGTCGGTCTTGTGCAGGCCGAGCTGCTGGGTAACCGGGTCAAGCACCTGCGCGGTCGTCGCGAGTGCGCTGAACGACGGCATCAAGTTCTGGGTGTAGGTGGCACCCTGCGAGAGGTCGCTCACCGACGAAGCGCCCGACACCGAGAAGAACAAAGACGTGCTCGCCCGATACTTCGCCGTGTGCGAGGACGTGAGGGCAGCGGCCAGACCGAGGCCGAGCAACCCGACTAGGACGACCACGAACCATCGCCGGTAGAGGGCCGCGACATAGCGGCTCCGCTCCATGTGTCAACCCTTCCTATCCGGAGACGTCGAGACACGTACCGGTTTCATTCTCGACCATGCGCCCCCGGACATGAAGGAAGCGTGACACCCACCGGGTGTAAAAGTTCAGGAAACTTCAGCAAAGAGCATATCGAGCACTTGCCGCAGCTGAGTGCTAGACGTGTGGGCGGTGTAGGGGAAGTACTTGACCTCGACACCGACCGCCGCGAAGTCACGCTCCAACTTGTCGCCCTTGGGCGTGCCGCGCCAATCGTCACCCTTGAAGATGATGTCGAAGCCGACCGTCTTCCAGGTCTCAAGCTTCTCGGGCAGCACCTCGGCGACAGCTTCGTCGACGTAACGCAGACTCCGGACGATCTCGAGACGCTCAGGCAGCGGCACCACCGGTGTGCGGCCCTTCGCGAGCAGGGCCATCTCGTCGGAGACAACGCCTGCGATCAGGTAGTCACACTCGCTGCGAGCGTGCTTGAGGATGTTGAGGTGCCCGACATGGAAGAGGTCGTACACGCCAGGGGCGTAACCAACCCTGCCAACCCTGCGGCTCATGCGTCCCCGCTCTGTGAATGCACCGACCCTAGCCTCGCCACCGACAGCCCTACTAACGACACCTCGGCGCGAGAGATGTACGGCTTTAGTAAGCACCCGATCCCCTCAAGACCGCGTAGAACGTCTTCCAGAGAATCTCAAAGTCGTAGATCAGGGACCAGTTCTCGACGTAGCGCAGGTCGAGCCGCACTGATTCGACCCATTCAAGATCTGATCGGCCACTGACCTGCCAGAGACCTGTGACACCAGGCCGTACGAGCAGCCGACGACGGACGTCGTCGCTGTACTGCGCGACTTCGACGGGAAGTGGCGGCCGAGGTCCGACCAGGGACATGTCACCCTTCAGCACGTTGATCAGCTGCGGCAGCTCGTCGATCGAGTAACGACGCAGGATCCGGCCGATCGGCGTGATCCGGGGGTCATTCTTGATCTTGAAGAGCAGGCCCTCGCGACGCTCGTTCAAAGCCTGGAGCGAGTTGAGTCGCTCCTCCGCGTCGGCGTACATCGACCGGAACTTGTAGATCGTGAACGGCTTACCCTGCGAGCCAACACGGGTCTGGCGGAACAGTGCCGGCCCACGTGAGGTCAACCGGATCATGAGCGCCACGCCCACCATCAGCGGGGCGAGCAGCAGCAGCGCGGCGAACGCAGAACTGCGGTCGAACACGTTCTTGATCACCCGACGAGCA
>DASRZB010000029.1:0-7938 GCA_035653855.1 Acidothermaceae bacterium
GAGATGCCAGAGTCGACGAACGTCAAGCCGGTCGGCTGGTTGATCTGCACACCATTACGGCTCAACACGTAGCCCGCCACGCCGACGTTGTCGGTGGCCGGAGTCCAGGTCAGCGTGACTTGGTTGAGCAATACCGCTACGGCAAAGCCTCCCGGAGCAGTCGGTGGCGTGCCGTCGGGTGTTGTTGTGGTGCTGGGGTCACTGGCCGGCCCGACGTTGCCCGCACCATCAGTCGCGTAGACGGTGTAGCTGTACTCGGTTAGCTCTGTCAAGCCGGTATCGCTATAGGTGGTGGACGTCGACGTACCGACCTGCGTGCCGTCGCGGAAGACTCGGTACGAGGTCACGCCGGTGTCGTCGGTCGCCGCCGTCCAGGTAAGTCCGACCGATGTGGCGCTTGTCGCAGTGGCGATCAGATCGCTCGGCGCGGAGGGCGGCGTGATATCGGCGTTCATGGTCGTGATCGTGCTCGGTTCAGAATCTGTGCTGTTGCCTGACGTGTCGTAGGCGCGCGACTGCACGGTGTGCGGACCGTCGGGAACCGTCGTGCTGTTCCACGAGAAGGTGTAGGGATCCAACGTTGTGAAGCCCACGACGGAACCGTCGACGAGGAAGCTGACTCGCGCAATAGCGGTGTCGTCGGCGGCGGTCGCCGTAAGCGGAACCGTGCCAGACACTGTGTCGCCATCAGCGGGGGCGGTCATCGCAGTGGTGGGTGCCGTGTGGTCCGACGATCCAACGCCGGACGGCGCACAGTTGTCACCGAAGTCAACGGGCACGCAGGTCGGGTCGGCGACGAACATGACGCTGTCGACTGCTAGCGCGGAACTGACGCCGATGAGTTCCAGCGTGTGCGTTCCGGCTGTCAGCGGCACGCTCACATTTGAGCTCGGATCACCGGTCTCGTAATTGGCCCAGGTCCATTGGCCGGCGGGCATGCTCGCGCCGCCGATGTTGATCGGGCAGCCACCGTCGACCTGGAGTGCGTACGACGTGTCGCTGGAATCCGTCGGATTCAGTCGCGACCACAGCTGATACGTGCCGTCCGCAGGAACGGTGACCGTCATCGTGTCGATGCCGGATCGGATGTCTGGCGCCGGGCACCCGCCCGAGGCGGACGGTCCGACGCTCGTCAGGGTTTCCCAGTCAGTGGCGTTCACGCCACCACTCGGCCGGAACCGCGCGACCATCGCCTGCGTGTTCGGCATGGAGATGCCAAGGCGGTTCGCGTATTCGTTGTAGGCGATCTCCCAGCCGTACACGTAGCTGCTGCCACCCGTACCGTCGCCACCCTGCCCCGAGTGCGAGCCAGGTTGGCCGCCGCACGGCGTCGCAGGCCACTTGCCGGTAGTCAGATATTGGTTGTCATACGTCGCGGCGTACTCGTACGCATCGGTGATGCGCTGCTCCTGCTCGCCGTACAGATCAACGCCCTGCAAACGAGCAGTCTCTGCGGCGTTCACGATCGCCCCAAGCCCCATCAGCGGGTGCGACATGTCACGACAGGTTTCCTGTGTCATGCCGGAGTAGTACGTGAAGCCGGCTGGCACCGTGCAGTTGGTCCCGTTGGTTCCGAGGCCTAGCCAGAAGCAGGTCAGCGCTGCTGGCTTGGCGTACTTCCCGCCAGGCGGGGCGATCGGCTGGCCGTTTCCATTGTTGTCGGTACTGAGGTAGATGTAGGCAGGCACCCGCGCCCGCCACATAGCGAGGCCCGAGTTAAAGACGCTCCGATTGTCGGTGAAGACACCGATGCCGATCAGTCCGTCGGCCATCGACAATTCCCAGTTCCCGTTGGACGACGGGTCACCCGCGATGATGGTCGGGACATAGACGTTGTTCAGCATGTTGGTGAATGCAGCGACGTTGAAAACCTGATCGCCGGGGCCAGGTGTAAACGAGTAGCGCAAGATCTCAGCCGCCCGCGGAAAGACCTCGGCTGACCACGCCATGTAGAGGCGCGCCTGGTTGCCGCTCTCCTTGGTGAGTTTCGCCGACCAGGCGTTCATGATGCCAATGGCGGCATCCGCATACTTCGCGCGATCGGGAGCTGTGCTGTAGGAGTACAGCAAGGTGAGCGTGTACGCGGCAATCGCATCTTGCACGACGCTCGTGCAGCTGGTGGAGTTGGCGCCGCAGTCCACGGTCGCGTAAGGCCGCGCCGCGTAGCTGAGGTTGGTATAGAACGGATTCACCGCAGCGAGTGCCGGCGCCCACGGGCTCGCGCTGTCCGCGATCTCGTTCTGAACGAAGGCCAACTGCGAGGGATCAACGAGAATCCCCGGGTGCACGAATCCCGCGCTGTCGGGGGTAGGCGCGTTGAACTGCACCGCCTGCCCGGCGGTGGCGGTCGGATCGGTGATGACCGTCGCGGGGGTGCCGAGCTGACCCTGCGCCGCGGGAAAGCTCACCTGGTCCGCGGCCACGCTCCCCCGCGGGAGCACCACGAACCCGGCGAAGGCGACTGCGGCAACCACAAAGAGGACCCGAAGCCCGAAGCCCCCACGGCCGCCGGCGGATCTGTGTCGACTCACTTTCCCCATAGTGATGGCGGTCACAGTACAGCCTCGAGCCGCCTCCGCGACCGCTTCCAGGGAGTGCCTGGGCTTGCCGTCTCGTGCTCCTGCCCGACGCTGACGTACGGTGGCACGGTGAACACCCAGCCGGCTTCCGAGACCGCGACCTGGTCGAACATCGGTCCGGTGAAGCACGGCTACCCGCCGCCGCGCCTGTCTGTCGGTGCGGTCACCACCGCCTACTGCGGAGCCGAGTTGATCGTCGAGGGTGAGTGCTCCGACCGGCCCCCCCAGGACGCGTGCGCGATGTGCGCGCTGGCCTGGGAGAACAGCAAGCGGCCCGGACGCCGATGGGCTCGCGCTTTCGGCATTGGCCGAGGCGTCCCACGCTCTCAAGACCGCGAATGACCCCTGCCACCGACTCCTCGTCCGATACGCGGTGGAAAGCACGCTTCCATGCCGCACGCATGTCGCTGCCCGAATGGGCGATGCTGCGTCCCGACCATTGCATGTTCGTCAGCAACGCCAGCGGGACGTTCGAGATCTATACCTGGGATCGCACGACTGGGGTGACCTCGCAGGTCACCGCTCGGCCCACCGGAACCACCCTCGGCACGATCGATCCAACTGGCGAATGGATCTGGTGGTTCGACGACCGCGACGGCGACGAATTCGGTGTCTGGCGCAAGATCCCCTTCGATCACGCCCCCACCGGCGGCGCCTCAGCCCCCGAAGCGCTGCCCGGTCTGCCGCCGTCTTATCCGAGCGGACTGTCCCTAGGCCCTGACGGCCTCGCGATCGTCGGTCGCTCGACCGACGACGGCGCTGCAATCTACGCGGCCGTGCCTGACGTCGACGCGCGCCTGCTCTACTCGCACCCGCAGCACGCGAGCGTCATCGCGGTCTCCCGCGATGGCACACTTGTCGCGATCGAGCACAGCGAACACGGCGACACTCGGCACCCAGCACTGCGGGTTCTCAAAGTGGTGGACGGCGCGGCTGTGGCTGACCTCTTCGACGGGCCTGGCCGCGGCCTC
Source organism: Acidothermaceae bacterium (assembly GCA_035653855.1). Taxonomy (GTDB): domain Bacteria; phylum Actinomycetota; class Actinomycetes; order Acidothermales; family Acidothermaceae; genus PALSA-607. The sequence continues at coordinate 3,551 of DASRZB010000029.1, forward strand.
GAAGGAGTCGCTTTCGCACCAGTCGCGGGGGACTCGCGATTGATCTGTCGGCACGAGCGCCTCGGCCGGTGGATGCCGTTCATCTGGGACGTCGCGTCTGGCGCGGAGCAAGCCCTCGCGTTCGACCTCCCCGGGGACGTTTCCGCTCACTGGTTCGCGGACGCGTCTGCGCTACTCGTCCTGCACGAATACGAGGCGCGCAGCTCGCTGTATCGCTACGACCTCGCGACCGACGCGCTGCACCACATCGACATTCCGGCCGGAACGATTGCGGGAGCTACCGCGCGACCGGATGGGGTCGTGGAGTTCATGTGGTCGTCGGGTGCAGAACCGCCCGCGGTGCGCGATACGCAAGGCCGCGTAGTCATCCGCCCATCCGGGCAGGTCGCGCCCGAATCCGTCCCGGTCTCGGATGCCTGGGTCGAAGGCCCCGGCGGTCGCATCCACGCGCTGATCTCCACACCCGTCGCCGCAGTCGTCATTGATGGGGCACCCCCGCTTCCATTGCCGACGGTGTTCCTCGTACATGGCGGCCCGACTGCTCACGACACTGACGCGTTCTTCCCTGGAGTCGCAGCCTGGGTCGACTCCGGCTTCGTCGTCATCCGCGTCAACTACCGAGGCTCGACCGGCTACGGCTCGGCATGGCGCGACGCGATCGAACACCGGGTCGGCCTCACTGAGCTCGAGGATCTGATTGCGGTGCGGGACTGGGCGGTGCAGTCCGGCCTTTCGGACCCGTCGCGCATCGTGCTCGCTGGCGGCTCGTGGGGCGGCTTCCTGACGCTGCTCGGTGTCGGACTCACGCCCGATGCCTGGTCAGTCGGTGTCGCAGGAGTTCCGGTCGCCGACTACGTGGCGGCCTACGAAGACGAAATGGAAGGCCTGCGCGCATTCGACCGCTCACTGTTCGGTGGTACCCCCGACGAGGTGCCCGATCGTTATACGCAGTCGTCACCGATTACTTACGTGGACGACGTGAAAGCGCCCGTTTTCATCTCGGCTGGCGCAAACGACCCACGGTGCCCCATCCGGCAGATCGAAAACTACTTGGACCGACTCCGTAAGCGCGGAGCCGACTTCTCGGTCTACCGCTTCGACGCCGGCCACGGCTCGCTCGTCGTCGACGAACGCGTCCGCCAAACCGAAGCCCAGCTCAACTTCGCCCGCACCCACCTCGGGATGGATTAGTAGCCGCGGCTCGCCCGATCCGCAGCGATCGGCTCGCTCAAGAGAACTGTCTGTGACTTGCTTTGCTCTGCCGCACATCGACGGCAGTGCAGGTCTGCCGCGCTATCGCGGCAGACCAAAGCAGCGGCACAAGGGATCCGGCGGCTGTCCACAACGGCTATTCACCCAGTCCCAGGCGCGCCAGCAACTCCGTGCGGTGCGCGATTGTGGACCACGCTGGCCTTGTGAACGATTTCCCGCCAGATCGATACCTTCGGGCCGCACGCGCAATCGCTGACCTTAGTCAGCGCGAACTCGCCATGCGCGCGGGTGTAACTCATCAGGTCGTCGCCCGGATAGAGAGCGCACCGCTATATGCGCGGGTTGGCCAGTTCGCGTGCCTCCTCGAAGCAGCGGGTCTGCATCTCGTCGTCGTCGATGACGAAGGCCGTGAAGTGCAACCCGAGAGTGTGGAGCAGGCCAAGCGTGTCGACCGTGGGCACCGACGATTCCCGGGGCACCTGGACGTCCGCGGGGGCAAGGACAATTGGTGGGGGGACGGCTGGCCGATGTTTGCTGGCAAAACTCCCGAGTACACGTTCGACCGGAGCCGTGGGTTCCGGGACTGGCGACGCGAGCGGAAGGCTCGCGACCTCGAGCGCACCGAGCAAGCGCGCCGCGGTTTAGCGGGCGGCCAGCTACCGGGCGGCCAGCTACCGGGCGGCGAGGTCGGCGGCGACGAGCTCGGCGATCTGCACGGCGTTGAGCGCAGCGCCCTTCCGGAGGTTGTCGTTGCTGACGAACAGCGCGAGCCCGCGCGCACCGTCGACCCCGGGGTCTTGTCGGACACGTCCGACGAAACTGGGGTCGGCGCCGGCGGCTTGCAACGGAGTGGGGATCGCGGTCAGTTCGACGCCGGGGGCGTTGGCGAGTAACTCCAGGGCCCGTGCGACGGGCAAGGCCCTTGAGAACTCGGCGTTGATCGACAGCGAGTGGCCGGTGAACACCGGAACGCGCACACAGGTGCCCGACACACGTAGCGACGGAATACCGAGGATCTTGCGACTCTCGTTGCGAAGCTTCTGCTCTTCGTCGGTCTCGAACGACCCGTCGTCGACAATCGATCCCGCCAGTGGCAGCACGTTGAACGCGACCGGACGTACGAACTTCACTGGCGTCGGGAACTGGACCGCCGAGCCGTCGTGCGTGAGCTCGGCTGCGCGGTCGAACACCTGACGTACTTGCTTGTCGAGTTCGTCAACGCCCGACAGCCCGGCACCGGACACCGCTTGATAGGTGCTGACGACGAGGCGAACGAGGCCAGCTTCGTCGTGCAGCGGCTTCAGCACCGGCATCGCTGCCATCGTCGTGCAGTTAGGGTTCGCGATGATTCGTCTGCGCGCCGACTGCACCTCAAGCGGGTTGACTTCGCTCACGATTAGCGGGACATCGGGATCCATCCGCCACGCCGACGAGTTGTCGATGACCATCACGCCCGCCGCGGCAAACTTCGGTGCGAGCAAGCGCGAGGTTGCAGCACCCGCCGAGAACAACGCGATGTCGAGCCCTGACGGGTCAGCAAGTTCCGCATCCTCGACGGTGATGTCGACACCGGCCCACGGCAACTTCGTGCCGGCCGAGCGAGATGATGCGAAGAACCGGAGCTCGGACAGCGGGAAGCCGCGCTCCGCGAGTACGCGGCGCATCATCGCGCCTACCTGCCCGGTGGCCCCGACGACGCCCACGCGATAAGAGCGAGCCGAGCCACTCATCGCCCGGTACCCCCGTAGACCGTTGCCAAATCGTCGGGGGAATCCAGCTCGAAGGCGCTGTGCACTGCCGCGACCGCTATCGGCAGCTCGTCCTCGCGGACGACGACGGAGATGCGAATCTGCGACGTGGAGATCATCTCGACGTTGATCCCGGCGTCCGCCAATGCGGTGAGGAAGCGCGCGGTTACACCAGGATGCGTCCGCATACCTGCGCCGACCAGCGAGAGCTTGCCGATCTGGTCGTCGGACTGCAGCGACTCAAAACCGATCTGTGCTTGCGCGCGCGACAACGCGGCGACTGCGGCGGGCAGATCGGTGCTGGGCAACGTGAACGTGATGTCCGTGAGTCCGGTCGCCACGGACGAGACGTTCTGCACGATCATGTCGATGTTCACGCCGGCATCGGCGACCACGGTGAAGATCTGTGCGGCCTCACCGGGCTTGTCCGGCACCCCGACGACGGTGATCTTCGCTTCGCCGCGCTCGTGCGCAACGCCGGAGATGATCGGGGCTTCCATGGCTTCCTCCGGTGGGATCTCGACAATCCACGTCCCGGTCTTCGTCGAGAACGACGATCGGACGTGGATCGGAAGTGCGTAACGCCGGGCGTACTCGACACATCGCAAATGCAGAATCTTTGCGCCTGCCGCAGCCATCTCGAGCATCTCGTCATAGGAGATCCGGTCGATCCGTCGCGCTGTCGGCACGATCCGCGGATCCGCAGTGAACACCCCGTCGACGTCCGTGTAAATCTCGCAAACATCAGCACCGAGAGCGACCGCCAACGCGACCGCTGTGGTGTCAGACCCACCGCGGCCCAAGGTCGTGACGTCTTTCGTGTCCTGCGACACGCCCTGAAAGCCGGCGACGATCGCGATGTCGCCTTGGGCGAGCGCCTCGCGGATCCGGCCGGGCGCAACGTCGATAATCTGCGCCCTGCCGTGCTTGGAGTCGGTGATCACACCAGCCTGGCTGCCGGTAAACGACCGGGCCGTCATTCCGAGGTTCGCAATCGCCATCGCCAACAGCGCCATCGAGATGCGCTCACCGGCCGTGAGGAGCATGTCCAGTTCGCGGGCCGGCGGTAGCGGCGAAACCTGTGCGGCGAGGTCCAGAAGCTTGTCGGTGTCGTCACCCATCGCAGACACGACCACGCAGACGTCGTGACCGTCCTTGCGGGTCGCCACGATCCGCTGCGCGACCTTCTTGATGCGCTCAGCGTCGGCGACGGACGAGCCACCGTACTTTTGGACGACGACGCCCACGCGCACACAACTCCTCGGCAGGATGACCGCGGGCCAGTCTACCGGGGCCAGTTAGCCTGACCCTGTGGATTTCGGTCGGGGCGAGGCGGTACGCACGCGCGGCAGGTCGCCCTGGCGGGCCAACGCGGCGGTCTTCGCGGCCGCGCTCGTGGCCGTATTGGCGCTCAGTTCTGGGTGCAGC
>DASRZB010000030.1:0-2621 GCA_035653855.1 Acidothermaceae bacterium
TCGTTCGCGTCGAGTTGGGTGGACAGAAAGTCAGCGGCCGCCAGGTGGCGCGACTTACGGTCGCGGCGCGACAACGTGGCATAGGCGACCTGGCGAACAACCGACTGCACGAAGCGGTACTGGCCGCGGTCGGCCGAGAAACGGTCCTGCTGGAGGGCGATGATCTCCTTGCGCTGCAGCGTCGCCAGCGCAGCGTCGAGGCCATCACTGTCGGAACCCAGCGCCACCAGGCCCTCTCGGGCAAAAGACGTGCCGAGCACGCTCGCGTCGGCGACCACCGCTCGCTCGATTGGTGACAGCGCGTCAAGCCGAGCCGCGACGAGAGCCTGCAGCGACGCTGGCGCGCCGATCGACGCGAGGTCGATCGTGACGCCGTCGGCCGGGACGTAGCGCCCATCCCGCGGGACGACTGCGTCCTGGTCGATGAGTGCGCGCACGGTCTCAATCGCAAAGAGCGGAATGCCTTCGGCGCGCTCGACCAGTGCCGTCCTGGCGTCGGCCGGTAACCCGTCAACGAGCCCGTCGACCAGTGTCGACATCGTCGGGTCATCGAGTGGATCTAGGCGCACCACGCTGGTGCGTCGGCCACCTAGGTCCGGGCGGCGCGTTAACAGTTCGGGACGAGCTAGCGCGAGCACGAAGATGGGCGCGTTGGCATTCGCGAGCATCGACTCAAGGAACGCGAGCAACCCGTCGTCCGCGTAATGCGCGTCCTCTATCACCAGGACGACGGTGTTGCCGTCCTCGCTGATTCGCTCAAGAAACGCCGTCCATGCAGCAAAGAGGTCCTCGCGGGCGAACCCGCCGGCCTGACCCCCGCTGATCAGCGCAGCGAGCCGTGGCCGCAACCAGTCCCGCTCTTCCAGCCGTGGAACGAACTCGGCGAGACTCGACTCCAACCCGGCCGCGACGGCATCGCCGGCGTCGGATTCGGTGAGGCCAAGACGTGGCCGCAGTGCCTCGGCCAACGCCCAGAACGCGACGCCGTCGCCGTACGACAGACAGCGACCGCGGTGCCAACGCGTAATGGCCTTGAGGCCGTCGACGTATTTCTCGAACTCCCAAGCGAGCCGGGACTTACCGACTCCCGGTTCGCCATCGAGCACAACGAGGCGGGGTCGCTGGGATTCCTGGGTTGCGTGGAACAACTCCTTGATCAGCCGGACTTCGCGCTCGCGGCCGACCAGCGGCGCCTCAAGTCCGTCAACCCGCTGGCCACCGCCAAGATCGGCGACGACCGCGCGGGCCTGCCAGAGCCGAGCCGGCTCCGACTTGCCCTTCAACCAGTGCTCACCAACGTCCACGTAGGAAACCGCGGCCGCGGTGAGTGCTCGCGTCGTGTCGTCGACCCATACCGATCCGGGCTCCGCGACCGACTGCACCCGCGATGCGGTGTTCACTGCGTCACCGGCCACCATGCCCTCGGCCGTTGCGCCCACGGTGACCGCGACTTCACCTGTGACGACCCCGACCCGCATCGCAAGCCCGGGCACACCGACGCGCTCACCAAGTGCCTTCGTCGATTCGACCAGCTCGAGCCCGGCGCGCACAGCCCGCTCGGCGTCGTCCTCGTGCGACAGCGGCACGCCCCAGACTGCCATCACCGCATCGCCGATGAACTTCTCGACGATGCCGCCGTAGCGACCGATGATCGTGCGGCACTCGCCGAAGTAGCGCGACAACAACTCGCGAACATCTTCGGCGTCACGAGACTCCGACAGCGGGGTGAAGCCGGCCAGATCGCCGAAGAGCACCGACGTCACGCGACGTTCCGCGACGAGGTTGCTCGAGCTGCGCGACGTGATAGGCGATGCCGGCTTGAGCGTCGCACCGCAGTTGCCGCAGAAGCGCCCACCCTCGTCGGCGGCTCCGCACGACGAGCACGACCGTACGGTCGCCATCGAACTGCCGCACTCGCGGCAGAACTTCAAGTCAGCCGGCATCTGCGCACCGCAGTGCTGGCAGGTCGTCACCCCCACTGCCTCCTCGCACACGCCGTGTAGAGCGAGGATAGGTACTTCGCGCCGCGACGTCGACAGCCGCCGACGAGTCTCAGCGACTGGTGAGCAGAACCAGATCGTCGCGGTGGACGACCTCGCGTTCGTATGCGGTGCCGAGTTCGGCCGCGAGGTCACGCGTTGAGCGCCCGAGCAGGCCGGGCAACTCGGTCGCGTCGTAGTTCACGAGCCCACGCGCGACAGCTCGGCCAGCTTCATCGACGAGGTCGACAGGGTCGCCAGCCGCGAACTCGCCTTCGACCTTGGTGATGCCGGCCGGCAACAGCGACAGTCGCCGGTCGACGACGGCCGCGACTGCACCGGGGTCGAGCACCAGCCGACCGCGCGGCGTCGTCGCGTGGGCCAGCCACAACAGCCGGCTCGCCACCCGAGCGCCAGTTGGATGAAACAGCGTGCCGGTGTGCTTTCCCGCGAGGGCGTCGACGACAGCGGCGGCGGAGGCAACAACGACCGGGATCCCGGCCGACGTCGCGAGCCGGGCGGCGTCCACCTTCGTGATCATGCCGCCGGATCCGATGCCGACGCGTCCGACCCCACCGAGGTCGACGCCCGCGAGATCCGCTTCACCGTGCACGTCGTCGAGGCGCAGCGAACCCGGCAGTC
>DASRZB010000031.1:0-2888 GCA_035653855.1 Acidothermaceae bacterium
AAGATTTCGACACCAGCCAGGGTTGATGAGCGATAGCGCAGGCGTTTCGCGCGGCAATCTGACCCTCGACCAAAGGTTGAGGGTTGAGGGTTCGGAGCAGATGACGGCGGTTCCGCGCGTCGCGTTGACTCGGGCGGGGCGCGTCCATAGCGTGACAGTTTCCGGCACCGTCATTTGTGCCGTTCCGGCAGTGGCATAAGGAGGACGCCAGGTGGCGAGCAACGGTGAGCCCCCAACGTCAGGGTCGACGGCTCCGACCGCTCAGCCCGTTTCGACTGCTCCGCTGACACCACTGCAGCCGAGTAACTCCAGTCGGCAAGGCTCGTTGTTCACCGACGACTTCCCGGTACCTGACGACGGCGTTGGCTATCGCGGGCCGGTCGCCTGCGCCGCCGCCGGCATCACCTATCGGCAGCTCGACTACTGGGCGCGCACGGGATTGGTCGAGCCAACGGTCCGCGCGGCCGCAGGCTCGGGATCGCAACGCCTCTACGGGTTCCGCGACATCTTGGTCCTGAAGGTTGTCAAGCGACTGCTCGACACGGGCGTCTCGCTGCAGAACATCAGGGCCGCCGTCCAGCACTTGCGCGAGCGTGGCATCGACGACCTCGCACAGATCACCCTCATGAGCGACGGCGCGAGCGTTTACGAGTGCACCTCCGCCGACGAGGTCATCGACCTCGTCCAGGGCGGGCAAGGAGTGTTCGGTATTGCGGTCGGTAGGGTCGTCCGCGAGGTCGAGGGGTCCCTCGCGGTCCTGCCCAGCGAGCGGCCCGAAGGCGACGACGCCGGGCTGGTTGACGCAACGACTGCCGAAGACGAACTCGCTCGTCGCCGCGCGCGTCGAATCGGCTAGCAGCGCGGCACGACAGCTTCGCCTGCGCTAACGTGGAGCCGCCGACGACCCCTCGCGGGAGAGTTCTCACGCTGCCAGCGTGAGGCGCCGAAGGAGCAACCTCCCCGGAATCTCTCAGGCCCAGCGACCGTGCGGGTGAGGCAACTCTGGAAAGAACGTGCCTGGTGGCACGTCACCGAAGGTGAAAGCCGGCGTCCAACGCGGCGAAGCTCTCAGGTGCCCACGACAGAGGGGGAGTCCGATCCGGCGTCCGGAGGCTCCCGTGAACTCGTCCCATCCCACCGCTGGCACCGTCTTGCGGTCCCTGCGCAGTCTCGAATCCAGCCGCGCGTTCGCGGACAGGCACATCGGGCCGGACGCCGATCAGCAGGCGAAGATGCTCGCGGTCGTGGGCTACGGCTCGCTAGAAGAGCTCGCCGCACAGGCGATCCCTGCGTCGATCGCCGACGGGCCCCGTCGCGGGTCTTCGATCCCACCCGCGGCGACCGAGGTCGAAGTCACCGAGGAGCTTCGCGCACTGGCCGCGCAGAACACCGTGCTGACGCCCATGATCGGGCTTGGCTACTACGGCACTGACACGCCGGCGGTCATCCGCCGAAACGTCTTGGAAAATCCCGCCTGGTACACGGCGTATACGCCCTACCAGCCGGAGATCTCCCAGGGCCGCCTCGAGGCGCTGCTCAACTTCCAGACCGTGATTAGCGACCTCACCGGACTCCCGGTCGCGGGCGCGTCGTTGCTCGATGAGCCGACGGCGGCTGCAGAGGCGATGGCGCTGTGCCGGCGCAACTCCTCGTCGTCCAGCAATCGCTTCTATGTCGACGCCGACGTGCTGCCGCAGACCATCGCCGTGATCCGAACCCGCGCATTACCGATGGGACTGGACGTCGTCGTTGCCGATCTCACAACCGGCTTGCCGGACGACGGTTGCTTCGGCGTGTTGGTCCAAGATCCCGGCACCAGCGGACGGCTGCGAGACCACGCCGCCCTCGCCGAGCAGGCGCACACGGGCGGCGCGCTGGTGGTGGCCGCGACGGATCTGTTGGCGTTGACGTTGCTGCGCCCGCCGGGTGAGTGGGGCGCGGACATCGCGGTGGGGTCGAGCCAGCGGTTCGGGGTTCCGCTCTGGTTCGGCGGCCCGCACGCGGGATTCATCGCGGTACGTGAGGCCCTCGCACGCTCGTTGCCCGGACGACTGGTCGGCCAATCGATCGACGCCGACGGTCGGCCCGCATACCGGCTTGCGTTGCAGACGCGCGAGCAGCACATCAGGCGTGAGAAGGCGACGAGCAACATCTGCACTGCACAGGTGCTGCTCGCGGTTACCGCAGCCATGTACGCGGTCTACCACGGGCCCGACGGCTTGACCGACATCGCTGCGCGCGTACACCGCAGCGCATTGGTGCTCGCCGAGGGTCTACGGCGTGCTGGCAACGATGTCGAGACGGACGTGTTCTTCGACACGGTGCAGGTGAACGTTCCGGGGCGCGCGCAAGCCATCGTCGGCGCTGCGCGTGAGCGCGGGATCAACATTCGGTTGGTTGATGCGGACACCGTCAGCATTGCGTGCGACGAGACAACGCAGCGGCAGCATCTCGCGACGTTGTGGGCCGCGTTTGGGGTCGAGCTGACGATCGACAACATCGACTCGATCGACGACGCCGTGCACCACGACGAGATGCCCGCCCCACTGAGACGGACGTCAGATTTCCTTCGCCACCAGGTTTTTCACCAGCATCGGTCCGAGACGTCGATGCTGCGATACCTACGCAGCTTGTCCGATAAGGACGTTGCTCTCGACCGATCGATGATTCCGCTCGGCTCGTGCACCATGAAGTTGAACGCGACGACCGAGATGGAACCGATCAGTTGGCCGGAGTTCGCGCAGATCCATCCGTTCGCGCCGATCGAGCAAGCGCAGGGCTACCTCACCCTCATCCGGCAGCTCGAGTCGTGGCTCGCTGACGTCACCGGATACGACGCAGTCTCGCTGCAGCCCAATGCCGGGTCACAGGGCGAGTTCGCCGGCCTG
>DASRZB010000032.1:0-5041 GCA_035653855.1 Acidothermaceae bacterium
GAGTTCAACAAGGCGCATATTCCGGCGTTCCTCGCCGGAATGGAGGCGAAGGCCTACGTCTGCGTCTATCCGTACAACCGGACCAACGAGTGGTACCTGCTCGATCCGGCCGAGCGGGGCGCGATGTTGCGCGAGCATGGCTTGATGGGGCGCGAGTATCCCGACGTGTTGGCGAACACGGTCGCGGCGTTCGCCCTAGGCGACTATGAGTTTTTGCTCGCATTCGAGGCCGACGAACTGCATCGAATCGTCGACCTCATGCGATACCTGCGCGGTGCCCAAGCGCGGGCACACACCCGCCTCGAAACCCCGTTCTTCACCGGTCCGCGCCGCGCCGTCGCCGAGCTCGTCGCCACCCTGCCCTAGCGCGCTCGTCTACTCGGTGGGTTCCAACCGCACGCTGATGCTGTTGATGCAAAAGCGGTCGTCAACCGGGTTGCCGTAGTTCTCGCCCTGGAACAAGTGCCCCAGGTGCGATCCGCACCGGGCGCAGCGCGCCTCGATGCGATGCATCCCGTAGCTGTTGTCGGGCAGCAGCTCAACGGCGTCGTCCTCGGTCGGCGCGTAGAACGACGGCCAGCCGCAGTGGGAGTCGAACTTGTGGTCGCTGCGGAACAGCTCGGCGTCACAGGCCCGGCAGTGGTAGACGCCGGTGGTCTTGGTGTCGGTGTACTCACCGACGAACGCAGGCTCGGTCGCGGCCTTGCGCAACACGGCATATTCGGACGGCGTGAGCTGCTCGCGCCATTCCTCGTCTGTCTTCTCAACCTTGTACATGTCCCAAAGTTTACGTGAGGCCGCGACTCCCGGTGGGTCGGTGAAGATTACGAAGCGCTGACGGGCGGTAGCGTCTTCTCGTGGCTGCTTCCCCGGCAATTGAGCTCGAGATTGAGGGACGCACTGTCCGCGTCTCCAACCCCGAGAAGGTTTACTTCTCCGGTCGCGGCCAGACCAAGCTCGACCTGGTCAACTACTACCTTTCGGTGGGCCCGGGCATCGTGCATGCGCTCTTCGAGCGGCCATGCACGCTGCAGCGCTTCCCCGACGGCGTCGAGGGCGAGGCGATCTATCAAAAGCGGGTCCCGGAGCATCACCCCGAGTGGCTGGAGACTGCCCGCGTCACGTTTCCGTCGGGCCGCCACGCCGATGAGTTGTGCGTGACCGAGGTGGCGTCCGTTGCCTGGGCCGCCAACCTGGGAACCATCGTCTTCCACCCGTGGCCTTCTCGGCGGGCAGACACCGAGCATCCTGACGAATTGCGGATCGATCTCGATCCGCAACCCGGCACCGACTTCGACGATGCACGACGGGTCGCCGTCGCCGTCCACGCGTTGCTTGATGAAGTCGGCTATATCGGGTTCCCAAAGACATCAGGCGGTCGCGGCATCCACATCTATGTGCGACTCCAGCCGCGCTGGACCTTCACCGAGATTCGCCGTGCCGTGCTCGCCTTCTCGCGAGAGATTGAGCGACGGATACCCGACGAGGTGACGACCGCATGGTGGAAGGAGGAGCGCGGGACGAAGGTGTTCCTCGACTACAACCAGAACGCGCGCGATCGCACGATCGCGGCCGCGTACAGCGTGCGGGCCAATGTGCGCGCGACGGTGTCGACGCCCGTGACGTGGCAAGAACTGGCGGACGTCGACCCGTTTGACTTCACGATTGATTCGGTGCCGCAGCGATTCGCGAAGATTGGCGATCTGCACGCCGGTATCAACGATGTCGCGCATGACCTCACGCCGCTGATCGAGATGGCCGATCGAGACGAGCGCGACCGCGGGCTTGGCGATGCGCCGTACCCGCCGAACTTCCCGAAGATGGAGGGCGAGCCCGCGCGGGTGCAGCCGAGTCGAGCGCGCCGCCCGAAGCCTGCGGACGGCTGAGGCTCTAGCCGCCGCTGAACACGCTGGCAAGATTGACGTTGATCGGCCGGTCGAGCTGGTCGTAGGTGCACGACGCAGGTTCACGATCGGGGCGCCAGCGCCGAAACTGTGCCGTGTGCCGGAATCGCCCGCCTTCCATGTGGTCGTAGGCGACCTCGCACACGAGTTCTGGCCGCAGCGGGACCCAGCTGAGGTCCTTGCCGGCGTTCCAGCGAGTGACACCGCCGGGACGCCGATCAGGTTCGCCAGGCTCGGCCGTTTTCGGGTCGGCGGCTCCGCCCCCGACACCGAGGGCTCCGCCCCCGACACCGAGGGCTCCACCCCATGGATGCGACACATCATCGGTGCGGTAGGGCTCGAGCTCGGTGATGAGCTCGCGACGCCGAACGGCGGAGAACGCGCCACACACGCCGACGTGCTGGAGCACCCCGTTGTCGCCGTACAAACCCAGCATCAGCGAGCCAACCGCGGTGCCTTCGGGTGATGCCCGGTGCCAGCGAAAACCCGCGACCACGCAGTCGGCGGTGCGCTCGTGCTTGACCTTCACCATGATGCGCTGGTCTTGGCGATACGGGAGATCGCGCGACTTTGCGACGACACCGTCGAGTCCGGCACCTTCGAAGACTTCGAACCATCGATTCGCAAGCTCGAGTGAATCGGTAGCTGGCGTGAGCAATACCGAAGACGACGTTGAAGCGAGCACTTCCTCAAGAGCTTCGCGGCGCCTAGCGAACGGTTCTTCCACGAGGGACTCGTCGCCAAGTGCAAGAAGGTCGAACGCGATGAACGTTGCGGGAGTCTCGACGGCGAGCTTCCTCACGCGCGACGCGGCCGGATGGATGCGTTGAAGCAGTGCTTCGAAGTCGAGGGAGTTCCCCGACACGATCACTATCTCGCCGTCGAGTACGCATCGCTGCGGCAGGCTTGCGCGCACCGCTTCAACGACCTCGGGAAAGTAGCGCGTCAACGGCTTCTCGTTGCGACTGCCGAGTTCGATCTCGTCACCGTCGCGAAACACGATGCAGCGAAATCCGTCCCACTTCGGTTCGTAGACCATGCCTGCCGGAATCGTCGGCTGCGACTTCGCCAGCATCGGTTTGACTGGGGGCATCACCGGAAGCCTCATCGCCGCACCTCATAGCGCGCATAGAGCAGATCGTCGTCGTCCTGCAGCAACTGGGTCAGTGTCATCTTCGGCGCAGGGTCAAGCAGTGGTCCTTCGAGCACCCGTCGCGAGGGCCCGGCCACGAGCATTGGTGCGATTGTCAAACACAGTTCATCGAGGGCGCCGTCCGCTGCCACCGTTGCCAGCAGTGTCGGCCCTCCCTCACACAAGAGTCGCCGCTGACCGAGCGCGACGAGTGCGTCGACCATGCGGGCAGGGGAGACGACACTGTCGCCGGCCACCACAACCTCGGCAACCTTGCGCGCGGCGATCATCCGATCCGCAGGCGCTGCGTCACACGTCACAACGATCGGCGGCTGCAAGGCGTCCGTGAAGTACTTCGACTCAAAGTCGAGCTGCAGACGCTGCGACACGACGACCATTCTGGGCGCCGACGGCTGACCCGCTGCCGCGCGAAGCTCCTGATACTGCGGGCGCGCGCGGGCCGGACCGTAGCCCTCGGCGGTCACCGTGCCGGCGCCAGCGATCACCACATCGGCCAACGCACGTAACAGCCCGAGCACCTCCTGGTCCGTCGTGTTTCCGAGACCGCCGGCCCGTCCGTTGATCGTCGCCGCGCCGTCGGCGCTTGCGATCATGTTGGCGCGCAGCCACGTGGTGTTCGGTGGGTAGCCGTACGCGTCGATGAGCTCGACGGCGTCGACCGGGTCGGGAAGCAGTCGGCGAAGGGGCACGGGCACAGTCAATCAGCGGGCGAGGATCGCGACTGACTCGGGCGGCAGCGTCACAATGCTCGCGCGCAACTCGACGTCCGCTGATGCAAGGAGTACGGAGGAGGCCTGGATTTCGAGCGCCCGCGGTCGCGTCGCCAGGTTCAACGCGACGACGGTGGAGGGGCGCCGGATCACCAGCCATCGTTCCTCTTCGTTGAAGTCGACCTCGATCTGATCAAGCCGGCCGTCGGCAAGCTCGAGTCGACTGCGCCGCAACGCGATGAGCTCGCGATACCAAGCAAGCACGTCGGCGTGTGGCGCGACATGGAGCTCGTCCGACTTCAGCGTCGATCGCTCGATCGTCGTGGGGTGCTGCGGGTCGGGCACGTCATCGTGCTTCCACCCGAAGGCCTTGAACTCACCGCGCCGGCCGACGCGTACGGCTTCGGCGAGTTCGGGATCCCCGTGGTCGGTGAAGTACAGCCAGGGTGTCGACGCAGCCCATTCCTCACCCATGAACAGCATCGGTGTGAATGGTGCAGTCAAGACCAGCGCCGCCGCGACCTTCACCAGGTCGGGGGAGACCAGCGCAGACAGTCGTTCGCCCGCAGCACGGTTGCCGACCTGGTCATGGTCTTGTGCGTATCCGAGCAGTCGATGACCGGTCATTGATGCGGGCAACGGCCGGCCGTGCTGGCGACCCCGATGCCTCGAGTACTGGCCGGCGTAGACGTACCCGCCGGTCAGCGCGGCTGCTAGGTGGCTCAAGGATCCGAAATCCTCGTAGTAGCCGAAGGATTCGCGGGTTATGACCGTATGTAGCGCGTGGTGGAAGTCGTCACTCCATTGTGCGTCGAGGCCGTAGCCGCCGGCGTCGCGTGCGGTGATGAGTCGCGGGTCGTTGAGATCGGATTCGGCGACCAGCGCGAGTGGTCGCCCGACTTCGTCCGACAGTGCGGAGACCTCGACCGCGAGTGCTTCCAGCAAGTGCGTGGCCGACGTATCGAGGATCGCCTGCACAGCATCGAGGCGCAGGCCGTCGATCCGGTAGTCGCGCAGCCACATCAGTGCGTTGTCGATGATGTAGCGACGCACCTCATCCGATCCCGGCCCGCAGTAGTTCACTGCCTGGCCCCACGGCGTGGAAAAGAAGTCGGTGAAGTACGGTCCGAACGCGGGCAGCACGTTTCCGTCGGGCCCGAGATGGTTGTAGACGACGTCGAGGATCACGCCGAGACCGCGGTTGTGGCAGGCGTCGACAAAACGCTTCAGGCCATCGGGTCCGCCGTAGCTGTCCTGAACCGCGTAAGGGAAAA
>DASRZB010000033.1:0-4284 GCA_035653855.1 Acidothermaceae bacterium
TTCGACACCGATCATGAGTCCTTTGCCGCGAACATCGCCAATGAACTGATGCGTGTGTTGAAGGCCGCGGATGCCCTCGAGCAAGGCGGTCCCGACCTTGGCTGCGTTTGCCTGCAGATCATGCGACAGCACGTAGTCGAGAGTGGCGTTGGCGGCTGCAGTGACAAGTGGATTGCCACCGAAGGTCGAGATGGAGTTGGCATTCAGACAGTCCATGATCTCGGCGCGTGCAACCACACCGCCAATCGACGTCCCGTTCCCGAGACCCTTGGCGAAGGTCATCGCATCAGGCACCACGCCATGTGCCTGGATTCCCCAAAAGTGCTCGCCGGTGCGACCCCAGCCGGTCTGCACCTCATCGGAGATGAACAAGATGCCGTAGGAGTCGAGGATTTCCTTGAACGCGGCGAACATGCCGTCGGGCGGTGTCGCGAATCCGCCGACACCTTGAATCGGCTCGGCGATCATGCACGCGACGTCGCCAGAGGTGGTCGTGATGATGACGTCGCGAAGGTCGTCGGCACACGCGGTGATGAAGTCAGCGTCGGACAGGTGCCCGAACGGGCTGCGGTAGCGATAGCCGCTCTGCACGTAGCTGACGTTGACCGGTGACAGGCTCGACGCGCTCCAGCCCCGGTTGCCGGTGATCGCGACGCTGGCAAAGGAGCGTCCGTGGTAACTGTTGCGCAACGCCAGCACCTGGTTGCTGCGGCGATACTGCGTGGCGAGCAGCAGCGCAGCCTCGTTCGCCTCTGTGCCAGAGGAGGTGAAGAAGACCTTCGCGTCGGGAATGCCCGACAGTCTCGCGATCTTCTCGGCCAGTTCGATCTGCGAGCGGATCAGATAGAGCGTCGACGTGTGCAAGATGCCGGTGTCGGCCTGCGCCTTGATCGCATCGCGCACCTCAGGGACGTTATAGCCGAGCATGTTGGTGAGGATGCCGGCGAAGAAGTCGAGGTATTCGCGGCCCTGGCCGTCGGTGACCCGGCGGCCAACGCCCGACGCGATCTCGATCGGGTCGTCGTAGTAGAGGGCCATCCACGACGGCATCACGTAGCGGTGGCGCGCGACCAGCTCGGCGTGCGCGGAATCAGTCGGATTCGACATCTGTATCGGTCCTTCGGTCGGCTGGTTCGACAGTACGTCTTCTATTGGTCGCGCATTCCCCATGGTGAACCGTAAGTGACGAGCAAGTCGAGGTAGGGCTGTGCGTCGAACGCCTCAGGCCCAAGGACGCCGGCACCCTTCCAGGCTCCCGTAGCGAGCAGTTCGAGGGCGACGACGGGGTTAATCGCGGTCTGCCAGACGACCGCCTGCGCCCCGTATTCGCGCATGGACCATTCATTGTCGACCACGTGGTAGAGGTAGGTCGCCCTCGGCTCGCCGTCCTTTCCGGTGCCAGTGACGTAGGTGCCCGCACAGGTCTTGCCCCGCATCCGGTCGCCCAGCGTGGCAGGATCCGGCAAGCAAGCGGCGACGACATCGCGTGGCGACACCTGGGCGTCGCCAACCTTGATCTTGTCGACCCGGTCGAGTCCGAGCTTGTGAAGCGTCTTGAGGACGCCGATGAACTCGTCGCCCAGGCCGTATTTGAAGGTGACCCGCTCCGCCTCGACCCAGCGCGGGACAAGTAGCACTTCCTCGTGCTCAACGTTGACGCACTCGACCGGCCCGATTCCCTCAGGGAAGTCGAACACCTCGGGCTCGCTGAATGGCTCGGTCGTGTACCAACCGCGACTGCGCTCCCACACGACAGGCGGGTTGAGGCACTCCTCGATGGTGGTCCAGATCGAGAAGGTGGGGGCGAAGTCGTAGCCCTCGACCGTCAGATTCGCACCGTCGCGAATGCCGACCTCGTCAATATGTGAGAAGAGATGGTCGGCGGCATAGCGGGCAAAGACATCCGACAGGCCAGGCTCGACGCCGATGCCGACGAGAGCGAGCCGCCCGGCGTCCGCCCATTTGCTGGAGAGCTCGAACTGCTCGTCTCCTAGCTTCACGCCGGTCAGCGCGTAGGGCTGTTCGGCGTTCGGTCGCGATAGGGACATCGCCATGTCGAGGTAGTGCGCGCCGGCGGAGAGTGCAGCACGAAACAACGGCATGACGAAACGCGGGTCCGTGGCATTGAGCAGGACGTCGCACTCGTGCTCACGCAGTGCCGACGCGACGGCTGCTTCGTCCGACGCATCGACGCGAATCGCAGAGAATCGCTGATCGCCGGTGCGCTCCGCGGCACGCTGCGCTCTGCCCTCGTCGTAGTCGGCCACCACCATCGCGTCGAAGAACGGCCGTCGCGCGGCGATTCCGGTGATCGCTCCACCTACGCCGCCGGCACCTACCAGGAGGATCTTCATGACGATGTCCTTCCAGGACCGTCGTGCCGGCCGGAGAGCAAGGGCGTCGCCGGATCGAACGTCACCGCTGTTGCTGCATCGCGCCGCCTCGCCGCAATACCTGACAAGGCCTCCAATACGACCCGATTCGCGAGCATCGCGGTGATCTCGGCGTGGTCGTAGGGCGGTGAAACCTCGACCACATCGACGCCCGCGACGGGCAACTCACGACAGATCCGCCGAACGGCATCAAGCAGTTCGCGTGCCGTCAAGCCACCCGGTTCCGGTGTGCCCGTACCCGGGGCGTGGCCCGGATCGCAGACGTCGATGTCGACGGACAGGAACACGGCGTCGCAGTCGTCACGGGCGATCTCGAAGGCTTCGTCCAGGACCGCGGGCAGCCCGCGCGCCCCGATCTCGGTCATCTCGTACGACCGCATGCGCCGGGTCGCCATCCAGTCGAGAGTCTCCGGCTCCGGCCAGTAACCGCGCAGACCGATCTGAACAAACCGGTCGCCGCGCGCGGCACCGGACTCGATGAGCCGCCGCATCGGTTGGCCGTGGCCGTAGAGCGATCCGAAGGTGATGTCGCCGGTGTCCGCGTGCGCATCGAAGTGCAAAACGGCGACCCGACCGAATCCGTAGTGCCGAGCAACACCTGTGACGTCGGGGAGAGCGATCGAGTGGTCTCCCCCAAGCACAACCGGAATCGCGCCCGAATCCGTGACCGTCGCGACGGCGTGCTCGAGGCTTGCGAGCGAGCGCTCGATCTCGCCCGGCGGCATCTCGACGTCGCCGGCGTCGACAACCCGTAGGTCACGCAGCGCATCGACGCGCAGGGCGAGATGCGGCCGGGATCCGTCGTGCGGCAGGTAGTCAGTCGACCGGATCGCCTGCGGACCGAACCGGGTGCCCGGGCGATGCGATGTCCCGCCGTCGAACGGCGCCCCGACGATGACGACGTCAGCTCCCGCGAACGATGCCGGGTCGGCGAGATCGCAGCGATCGACGCCCAAGAAGGTGACGTCGGGGCCGAACATCGCCCCATACCGGGTCACTTCACACCGGCAGCCGACCGGCAGGCAACGCTTGCATGGCGGGACGCTACCACCGAAACGGTCGCACGATCAGAAAGAGACCACGGAATCCCTTGTCATCCGACGAAATCAATGCGATAACCGGAGGGTTCAAAACCGCTGGTGCCATCTATCCGCCCATATCGCTCCCAGAGGTGCTCATGGTCACCGACTCCACGCAGGTCCGCTACGGCAGCGGAGAAGGGCTCGATAAAGGGCTCAAGGGCGGTGCGCTCAATCTCGTATCGAGCATCGTCATCGGCGTCGCATCAACGGCGCCGGCCTACAGCCTCGCGGCGACGCTGGGCTTTGTCGCGATCCTGGCGGGCACCCAGACAGTCGTCGTCGTGATTTTGGCGTTCGTCCCGATCTTCCTGATCTCGTTCGGGTACAAGGAACTGAATCGGCGCGAACCCGATTGCGGCACCACGTTCACCTGGGGTACCAAGGCCTTCGGGCCCAAGACCGGCTGGATGGGTGGCTGGGGCATCCTCGCCGCGGACATCCTGGTCATGGCCAGCCTCGCCCAGGTTGCAGGGCAATACTTCTTCCTCCTCGTAGGCGCCCACGGCATCGGCGGCAACGCGACGAGTAGCTGGGTCTTGCTCGTCGGTGTGATCTGGATCGTCTTGATGACCTGGATCTGCTACGTCGGCATCGAGATCTCGGCCAACATTCAGAAGGTGCTGCTGGCCATCGAGGTCGTGATGCTCGCCGTCTTCTCGATCACCGCGATCGTCAAGACCTACGGCAATAACGCACCTGCCGGCTCAAGCCACATCAGCGCCTCGTGGTTCAACCCGTCGCATATGAGCTTCAGCCACTTCGTGCAGGCCATCTTGCTGATGCTGTTCATCTACTGGGGCTGGGACAGT
>DASRZB010000034.1:0-5073 GCA_035653855.1 Acidothermaceae bacterium
CGACCGGGCTCGGGTGGGCCGGCGGCTACGTCGGCGATGGCGTCGCGACGTCGAACCTCGCGGGCCGCACGCTGGCCGACCTGATCACCGAACACGACACCGAACTGACGGCGCTGCCGTGGGTCAACCATCACAGTCGCCAGTGGGAACCCGAACCCTTGCGGTGGGTCGGAGTCAACGCGGGCGTGCGCGTGATGAGCTCCGCCGACGGCGCAGAGAGTCGCACCGGCAAGACAGCGCTGCGGGCTAAGGCGTTCAGCCGACTGCTCGGCGGCTAGGGCAAGCGCTATCCAGGCATTGGCACGACGCCGAGCTGCTGCATCATCGCCAGCACGTCAACGACACCCCAGTGTTCGTACGCGAGGCCGCCGTCGCCGAAACAAATGATATCGATCGCTTGCACGCTGACGCTCTTGCCGGTGGCCGAGTGCAAGACCTTCCTCAGGCACCTTCAGCAGACGACGATGCGGTTGGCTGGGTGTCGGTCGCCAGCTGGCCACAGGCACCTTCGATCTCACGACCTCGAGTATCGCGAACCGTCACCGTCACGCCCTGATTCTCCAGCCCACGAACGAAGGCCTTCTCGTCCTTGCTGCGCGACGCCGTCCATATCGAGCCTGGCGTGGGATTGAGCGGAATCAGGTTGACGTGCACAAGGTGGCCGAGTCGTTCTCGCAGCAACTCGCCGAGCATCTCGGCCCGCCACGCCTGATCGTTGATGTCGCGGATCAACGCATACTCGATCGACACCCGCCGCTTCGTCGCATCGACGTAGCGGGCCGCCGCGTCGAGGACCTCGGCGACCTTCCAGCGGGTGTTGATGGGGACCAACGTGTCGCGCAACTCATCGTCGGGTGCGTGCAGCGACACGGCCAGCGTGACGTTGAGGCCTTCGGCCGTGAGCTTGTCGATGGCAGGCACCAGACCAACGGTCGATACCGTGATCCCGCGTTGGGAAATGCCGAGGCCATCAGGCGCTGGATCAGTCAGACGTCGCACCGCGCCGAGGACGGCGTTGTAGTTGGCCAGCGGCTCGCCCATGCCCATGAAGACCACGTTGGAAATGCGGCCCGCGCCACCGGGAATTTCCCCGCGTGCCATCGCTCGCGCCCCGGCGACGACCTGCTCGACGATCTCGCCCGTCGACAGGTTGCGAGTGAGGCCGGCCTGGCCAGTCGCGCAGAACGGGCAGTTCATCCCGCAGCCGGCCTGGCTGGATACGCAGATGGTGACCCGGTCGCGCCCGCGGGTCGTCGGCGCGGGGCGGGCCGGCAATACAGACGGCAACAACTCGTCGTCCGACTCATCACCGAGCTCGGCCAACGCCGGACCAGCAGGTCCGAAGTAGCGCATCAGTACCGACTCGACGAGCGTTCCGTCGAAGAGCCGCCACACGGTCTTGCGGGTAGCGCCTTCATCGCAGGCGATCTCGCGCACCGGCGTCAGGAGGGTCGGCATTAGGGCGCCGACAAGAGCCTCACGCGAGGAGGCGGGGACGTCGGTCATCGCCTCGGGGTCGTCGACCAGCCGGCTGAAGTAGTGCCTGGACAGCTGCGAGGCCCGAAACGGCGGTTGCCCGAGTTCACCCACCGCTGCCCGTCGATCAGCAGGCGACAGATCGGCCAGGTGACGCGGTGGCTTGGCGCGGCGCGGTGCCACGAAAAGCAGTTCTCCGGGGGCAGGCATGGTCCGTCCAGTCTCCCTTACCTCAAGGACCGGCGCGCGCACTCCGACAAGGAAGGAGGGCGGTGCCTGTCCGTCCACCCGACCACAGGAGTGTTGATGGGTCTGCGCCACGACATCAGTCGCGAGTTCATCGCGGTGCCCGACGGCGCCAAAGGTCAGCTGCTCTTCAAGTGGCCCGACCAGCAGATCCGTCGTTTCACAAGCGCAATCGTGGACGTCGATGAGCTGGCCATCTTCATTTCGCAAGGTCGCGTCATCGGACTCTTGCAACCAGGTCGCCACCAGATCGACGCGACGGAGCTCCCCTTCCTCGGCGATGTCGCCGACAAGCTGAGCGGCGGAAACGCCTACGATTCCGAGCTTTTCTTCGTCAGCACGCACGAATTCCCCGACCTCACTTTTGGGGGGCCGGTCGACTCCGTGCGTGACCCCGAGACCCGACTCGTCGTCCAGCTGCGGGCATACGGCGACTTCTCCCTTCAGGTCGTCGACCCGGCCGCGCTCATCACGAAACTGACCGGCAGCGTCGATCTCGCTGACCCCTCGGCAGTCGTCGCATGGGCCTCCGACCAGGTGCTCAAGGCGGTCAGGACCGTCGTCGTCGGCCACGTCGTCAACGACGGGTGGCCCGTTCTCGGCCTGGCGAGCCGCACTGCCGACATCGAGGCGGGCACCGTGTTGGCTGCAAACCAGGCGCTTGTCACGTACGGCATCCGGGTGAACCGGCTCGGCAACATCACCGTCACCGTGTCGGACGAGGACGCCGAGCAGTTGCGCACGCTGGCTCGTGACACCGCCTATACGGCGTTGACCGGCTCGTTCGGCGCCTACGCCCAAGGCGAGGCACTGCTCGGGGCCGGCAAGGGGATGGCCAACGGCCAAGGCGGCGGCAACGAAGCCCTCGGCATCGCCTCGCTCGGACTTGGCGCTGGCGTTCTCGGCGCGTTTGCCAGCGCGCAGCAGCCGGCCGCCCAAGCGACAGCACCAGCTGTCCCCGCGGCACCGGCTGCACCCGCACCGACTGCTGCAGCGACCGACGCACCGGCCATCGCGCCGGCCTTTTGCTCCCACTGCGGACATTCGCTTGCGGCCGGCGCCCTGTTCTGCTCGGCCTGCGGCACCGCCGTCCCCGCCCCACAGCCGTGAGCTTGTTCAAGGCGCGCGACAACGCGGCAGCGCGGCTGCAGTCGTTCGTGTTGGATCCAGCCGCTACGGGCACCCCCAGCGCGATCGGAGTCGCGGGTGACGTCGACGTCGCGGCCATTGCGCGGGTCGATGCGACCTTTGATCCGAAGCTCTTCCTTGCTGGTGCGACATCGCTGTTCACCGACGTCCGCGCTGCTCTGAGCACCGGAACGATCGATCCTGTCGCAGGTCGGCTCTCACCAGAGCTCACGTCGATGTTCGGCAACCAGTTGCAATACGCGATGACGTCGGGACACCAGCTCACGATGAGCTCGATCGACCAGGTGACGACGACACTGCGCGGCGTGGAGGCCGACAGCGCGGGCAACATCGTCTGCTTGGTCAGGTACGACGTGGTCGGGCGGATGGGTCTGGTCGCTCTGGGCGGCAGCGTGCCGCCGGCGAGCCAGCTCGCGGCGATGCCCGAGCGTCCTTGGTTCGAGACCTGGCGACTGACCCGACCGGCTGGCCTGACCAGTCCCCCACTGCCTGCGACGTGCCCGTCCTGCGGCGCCCCGGCAACCGGTGAGACCCACTGCGCCTACTGCCACACCCTGCTCGTCGACGCGACCGCTGCGTTCCGGGTCGAGCACATCGAGTGCATGGGCTGAGGCAGCCCTTCCCAGCTAGGATCGACGCGTCGCGACTGGCGCATAGATGGTGGATTAACCACCGGGGAGCGATCGACGCGGACGCCGTGCGCCTGGGTGTCCACCGAGGAGACACCGTGTCCGATCACCTTGCTGCGCTGACGGCGACCGACCCTGAGGTCGCTGCGCTCGTGCGCGCCGAAGAGACGCTTCAGTCCGAGAAAGTCCGGCTGATCGCCTCGGAGAACTACGTCTCGCAAGCAGTACTCGAAGCCACTGGCTCCGTGTTGACCAACAAGTACTCCGAGGGCTATCCGAGCAAGCGGTACTACGAGGGCCAGCAGGTCATCGATCAGGTCGAGACGCTCGCGATCAATCGCGCGAAGGCCGTGTTCGGCGTCGACCACGCCAACGTACAGCCGTATTCGGGCTCCCCGGCCAACCTCGCGGTCTACCTCGCTCTCGCCAACGCCGGCGACACCGTGATGGGCATGGCGCTCCCGATGGGCGGACACCTCACCCACGGCTGGTCGGTCTCAGCAACCGGCATCTGGTTTCATGCCGTGCAGTACGGCGTCGGTCGCGAGAGCGGACGCGTCGACATGGACGAGGTCCGCGAGATCGCGCTTCGCGAGCGGCCGAAGATCATCTTCTGCGGGGGGACGGCGATCCCGCGCACCATTGACTTTCCGGCGTTCGCCGAAATCGCTCGCGAAGTCGACGCGGTGCTGGTCGCCGACATCGCGCACATCGCCGGACTCATCGCCGGTGGCGCGCACCCGTCCCCGGTGGGGCACGCAGGTGTCATCTCGACGACGACACACAAGACGCTGCGCGGCCCTCGCGGCGCGATGTTGATGTGCGACGAGCAATACGCAAAAGCCATCGACAAAGCAGTTTTTCCTGGCCTGCAAGGCGGTCCGCACAACCACACGACGGCCGCCATCGCGGTTGCTCTGCACGAGGCGCAGCAACCGGACTTTCGGGACTACGCCGCCGCGATCGTCACCAACGCGCAAGCACTAGCGGAAGAGTTGTCCTCGCGCGGCTACGACTTGGTGTCGGGCGGCACTGACAACCACCTCATCCTGATCGACCTGACGCCCCAGGGCGTCGCGGGCAAGCCGGTCGCCAAGGCCCTCGACCGTGCGGGACTCGTCGTCAACTACAACACCGTCCCCTACGACCCCCGCAAGCCTTTCGACCCGTCAGGCATTCGCATCGGGACGCCGGCAGTCACCAGTCGCGGCATGGGTGTGAGCGAGATGCGCCAGATAGGGGCGTGGTTCGACGAGGTGGTAGCAGCGGTGGCGAAGAACGACGAGGACACTGTGAACGCCACCACCGATCGCGTCGAAGCCCACGTGCGCGAGTTGACCGCCGACTTCCCCGCACCCGGTCTTTCGGTCTAGCGCGCCGTCGTTCCCAGCCGAGCGGGCGGACACAACCGAGTCGGCTTCCAAGGCGTCTCATGGTCGGCCGCGCATTCGTGAGGAGACCCATGCTGCCGTCACGCACATGCTTGCGAGTTGCCGCGCTGGTCGCCTTTGTGGCGTTGGCGACCGCGTGCAACTCCAGCTCCAAACACGCCAGCGCAACTACGTCGGCACCT
>DASRZB010000035.1:0-4524 GCA_035653855.1 Acidothermaceae bacterium
TTCATCCGCATCGACGAATGGGGCTGGGCGGACGCACCGGGGCGGGTCCCGATCGTGGCCGGGGACCTGCCCCGCCAAGACCACCCGCTACCCAAAGCACTCGACGACGCGGCGGCGGCGAAGTTCCTGCGCGCCGCCACCAGCCAGCGTCGGCTGCTGGTCCGCGTCGTTTGTGAGGTGCTGATCCGCACCGGGCTTCGGGTCAGCGAACTGATCGGCCTGCAAGCTGATGCGGTCGTTCAAATCGGTGTCGGGCACTGGTTGCACGTCCCGGTCGGGAAACTGCGCGACGACCGTTACCTGCCGCTGCACCCGCACCTAGTCGACCTGATCGGTGACTACCGCACCCGGCACGTGTCAGCAACCAATTCTTTGTTGCTGCCCAGGGAAAACGGGAAACCGATGGACCGGCACTGCGTCACCCGCTACCTCAACAAAGCCGCCACCGACGCCGGCATCGGCCACGTCCACCCCCACCAAATGAGGCACACCCTGGCGACCCAGGCGATCAACCGCGGGATGAGCCTGGAGGCCATCGCGGCGATGCTCGGCCACCACAGCATGGACATGACCTTGCGCTACGCCAAGATCGCGAACCGCACCGTCGCCGATGAATACTTCGCCGTCACCACCAAAGTCGAAGCCCTCTACGGACAACAACCGTCGCTACCTGCCGACACCATCGGGGCGAACATGGCCCGCCTGCGGCGCGAACATTTCCGGCTGCTCGGCAACGGCTACTGCGCACGACCAGCCGAGCTCGACTGCAGCTTCGAAGCGGTCTGCGAGAACTGCACATTCTTCCAAACCAGCATTCAGTTCCGGCCGACCCTGCAAGCCCAACACGACGACGCCGCGGCGAAAAACCAGACCGGCCGACAGCAACTGTTCAACCAACTGCTCACCAACATCGCCCAGGACGCGTCATGATCGGCCAGCCGCTGCGCCCCGTCACCGACGACGAGCTGCCGGCGCCGCGCACCGACGAACACAGCGCACTGATCGTGCGCGACGCCATCGACGACCTCGCCGCGCTCCGCACGCCTTACTGGCTCGGCGACAGCGCCGTCCACCTGCACGCCCTGGCCAGCCTCATCACCCAAGCACAACAAATGATCCCCGGCGCGATCGCAGCCGCCCGCGACCAAGAACTCAGCTGGGCCCAGATCGGCCAACTACTCAACCTCAGCCCACGAACAGCAGCACACCGATTCGGAAACCATCAATGATCAACTTGACGAGGATCACCCACATAATGCCGATGTGCGGACGTCACGGTCTTGTAGCGTGTAGCGATACACGATACGGTGTTGGGGTGATCGTGAGCTTCCGGCACAAGGGTCTGGAGCGGCTCTATAGCGGTGGTTCGACGAAGGGCTTGCAAGCGGCGCACGTCCCAAAACTGCTGCGCATCCTGTCGGCACTGGACGCGGCGCAGGCCCCTGGTGATTTGGTGATTCCGTCGTTTCGGACACACCTATTGAAGGGTGATCTGGCGGGGCATTGGTCGATCTGGGTGAACGGGAACTGGCGGGTGACGTTCAGGTTCGTAGAGGGCAATGTCGAGCTTGTTGACTACCAGGACTACCACTGAGCTGGAGGTGAGGATTGTGGGGATGAAGAACCCGGTGCACCCCGGTGCGATTCTGCGCGAGGACGTGCTAGCCGACCTCGGTCTGGGGGTCGGTGAGGCCGCGGCGCGGCTGGGGATCTCGCGGGTAGCGTTGAGCAGGGTCCTGCACGAGCATGCCCGGATCAGCCCGAACCTGGCGGTGCGGCTAGAGGAGGCCGGGGTGGGGACGGCGCGGGCTTGGCTGGCGATGCAGGCGGCCCACGACCTGGCCACTGAACGGGCTTCGGGGTCACCTAAGGTTCGTCGCCTCACCGAGGTCGCCTGACGCGCACACTGCCGTGCCGTACTTCGCGCGGTCGGTCCCGCCGACTTGCGCGCGTTCCACACACAAGGGCTCGGGGCGCCCTGAAGCGTGGATAGTCGGGGCCGGGCCCGATGAATATCCGCAACTGCCGTCGACCGCGTTCAGCTGAACGCGATCAACTGCCGCGATGACGCGCGGTCGGTCGTGCCGGGTTGAGGATGTCGCGGCGGCGCGTGAAATACGGTTGGCGGCTGAGCGGAAACTCCGGCACCGACGGCGATCGCGTCGTTCGTAGTGGTACGCAGTGATCCCTTGCGAAAAGTGGTCTGTAATGCAAAGCTAACTTCATGACAGACCAACCGGTGCCCTCGCTGGGCGCGTCCCATGAGCTGCTTGCCACCACCCGCGCGCTCACGCGTAGGGTGCGCTCCGCGCAGCGCGGCGCCTGGTTCCCGCTCCTGCTCTTCGGCCTGGCGACTCTGGGCGCCGCACCCTTCGAGCGCTACGGCGGCCACTCGAGAACCTGCACGCCGCCGAACTCCGGCGGCTACGTGTGTTCGGTGTACTCGCCCTGGGCATTCGTGTACTGGCCGATCGTCCTTGTGCTGATCTACGCCGCCGTCGCGTGGTTCTACACGCGTCGCTCCCGTGAGCGTGGAGTCGGCACGCGGGTCAGGGTCTACGTGATCGTCGGAGTCATCGTCGCGGTCGTGCTGACCGCTGTATCGCTGTGGGTCATTACCCATCCGAGCCCGTCGCGCGACGTTCTCGGCCTGCACCTTTTCCCAGGCACGCCGGTCGGGTCGGCGGCGTATCGGCTGGTAAGCCCGGCTGCGGCGATCGGGATCGCGCTTCTCGTGCTGTCGCGCATCGAGCGCAGCCTGGCACTGCTGGTGTTCACTGCCGGCTACCTGGCCATCGTGCTGTTCTCGTTCTCGAACGCCCACTATGGTCCCGGCGTCGTCCCGCACCTGCCGGTTTTCCCACCGCGCACCCTCGTGGAGGGTGGCGTGCTGTTGCTCGGCAGCGTCGGCTTCGCGCTTGCCGAGCGACGCGGCAAGCGATCCACGCCATGACGCATGCCACGAACGAACTTGACGACATCGTTCATCAGCGGGTGCGGCTCGGGATCTTGACGATTGCGCACGAGGCGCAGCGGGTTGAGTTCGGCTTCCTCCGCACCGCTCTGGATCTCACGGCCGGAAACCTCGGGCAACACCTGACGGTGCTGGAAAAGGCTGGCCTCGTGCACATCGAGAAAGGCTACGAAGGCAAACGACCGCGCACCTGGGTCAGCCTCACCCCGGCAGGCGAGACCGCGCTGCGAGACGAGATCGCGCAACTCAAACGGCTCATAGCGCAGACCGAGCGCGCCACTGCACGACGAGCCAAGTGACACCTGCAGACAGTGCAGTCTCGGTGCGTCTGCCCGACCGCCGATGGACCGCTTTCCTCGATGCTTTGCTCTAAGTCGCTAGCCGGGGTCAGCCCCCCAGGAAGTATCCGCTTCTGGCCGCAACGCTATAAGTAGCCGCGATGACGCGCGTTCGATCGGCCGGGTCGTCATCCTGATCCACGTCGGGCTGCCGGGGCAGGTTGCCGGTGAGGAACCCTCTGACCCAGTATCGAGTCGCTGATGGAAGGTCCGGCGGCAGTTCGCTGAAAGACACGCGAAAGCTGACCTGTCGCTCCGCACACCAGGCCGCCATCCGGCCCGGAAATGTGTGCCAGGGCGCGCTCAACAGATAGTCGCGGCTCCCGGGATGATGCCGACACGCGAACCACACCTCGGGATCGACATCAGCGGGCAAATCATCACTGGCCATAGCCACAGCCTCGCACGCGACGACCCGACGAACACCCGGATTTGCCGCCGAGCGCGTTGGGTCGTGCCGCTTGATGTGCGCCTCGGACTGCGCATCCCAATGTGGTACCGTTTTGGTATGAGTACTCAGATAGCGATTCGACTTTCCGATGACATGGTTGCGTTCATCGACGATCTCGTGCGTAGCGGCGATGCAGGCAGTCGCGCAGCCGTAGTGTCTCGGGCCCTCGAACGCGAACGGCGCCGCAAGGCCGCTGAGCGAGACGCCGCGATTCTTAGCCAGCACGAGCCGGACGCCGACCTGGACGGACTGGCTGAGTTTGCTGCCGCGGTCCCACTCGAAGACCTCGATTGATGCGACCCATTCACACAGCTCGGCTCGACAAGACACGCCCCGTGTTAGTACTCACCCGTGAGCGAGTGCGGCCGCACATGACCCGAGTCACCGTAGCGCCGATCACCAGCACCATCCGCGGCCTGTCAACAGAGGTTCAGGTTGGCCCAGCAAACGGACTTGACCACGCCTGTGTCGTTAGCTGCGACAACATCGTCACGGTTCCAGTCACGTTGCTCGGGCGTCAGGTGGGCTTCCTGCTGGACGAGCAAGAAACCGCGCTCACACAGGCGATCCACGCCGCGTTCGACCTCGACTGACTGCGGCGTCTTCCGCACACGAAACATCCGACTCTGCCGCGATGACGCGCGGCACGGATGACCGCCATGATGGGTCGCAGTCCGACGGTGGCGGGAGCGTGTGTTTTGGAAGGGTCAAATGATCCGGTCGAAGTCATGGCCGGCACGCTCGACTCGGGCCTGCGCTGG
>DASRZB010000036.1:0-5357 GCA_035653855.1 Acidothermaceae bacterium
CGTGCTGCCGTGGCCAAGTGTGCTTGTGACACTGAGTTCGCCGCCAAGCAGTGTCACCAGTTCGCGGCTGATCGATAGCCCGAGGCCGGTGCCGCCGTATTGTCGCGCTGTTCCGCCGTCTCCTTGGGCAAATGCCTCGAAGATGCGCTGCTGCTCTTGCATCCCGATTCCGATGCCGGTGTCCCGCACAGCGATCGAAAGCACATCCGTCGCCTCTCGTAGCGACTCGATATCGCGACTCCACCCGTCGTGCGCCATCGCTATGCGCATCCGCACGTCGCCTCGTTCGGTGAACTTGAAGGCGTTCGCCAACAGGTTCTTCATGATCTGGCGGAATCGTTGCGGGTCAGTGACGATGTCGTGCGGGACGTCGGGGGCGACGTCGATGGAGAACCCGAGAGACCTCGCCTGAGCAACGTGCTCGAACTCGCGGAACAGCGCGTTGCGAAGTTCGTCAACGACCGCAGTACTGAGGTCGGCAACGACGGTGCCCGACTCGGCCTTGGCGAGATCGAGGATGTTGTTGAGCAGTTCAAGCAGGTCACGACCAGACGCGAGGATCACGCTGGCATATTCGACCTGCCTGACAGTCATCGTTTGGTCAGGGTTGTCCTCGAGCTGCTCGGCAAGGATGAGCAGGCTGTTGAGGGGTGTGCGCAACTCGTGGGACATGTTCGCGATGAACTCCGACTTGTACTTCGACGAGATCGCGAGCTGTCCGGCCTTCTCCTCCAGTAGCTGCTTTGCTTGCTCCACCTCGTGGTTGCGGCTCTCGGCTTCGATGTTTTGCTCCGCGAGAAGCTTCGCCTGGCGTCCGAGATCTTCGTTCGACTCACGTAGCTCTTCTTGCTGAGAACGGAGCTCCTCTGCCTGCGAGCGCGACTGCACGAGCAGGTTCTCCGTCACGGTGTTCGCCTCGATCGTGTTGAGAACGAGACCGATGCTCTCAGTGATCGAGTCCAAAAACGTCTGGTGGATCGGGCTGAATGCCGAGAACGACGCCAGCTCGACAACGGCGTGCACCGAGCCTTCGAACAGCACCGGCAACACGATGATGTTCAGCGGTGTCGCCTCACCAAGCCCCGAACTGATCTTCACGTAGTCATCGGGGACCTGCGTGAGCAGGATGCGCTTCTTCTCCTTCGCGCACTGCCCGATGAGTCCCTGACCGAGTCGGAACGAGGTAGAGATGTTCTTGCGCTCCTCGAAACCGTAACCGGCGAGTAGCTCCAACACCGGCTCGCTGCCCGCCGCGCCACTGGTCATGGAGTAGAAGACGGCGTGCTGAGCCGAGACGAGTTGCGCGAGCTCCGAGAGGATCATCCCGGCAGTTGCTGCCAGGTCACGCTGTCCTTGCAAGATGCGGGTGAAGTGCTCGCGGTTGGTCTTCAACCAGTCCTGCTCGACGTTTTGTTGGGTCGTCTCGCGCAGGTTGCGGATCATCTCGTTCAGCTTGTCTTTGAGCCCGGCGACCTCGCCGCTCGCTTCAACGCGCACCTGCCGAGTGAGGTCTCCCTCGGTCACCGCCGTCGCAACCTCAGCGATAGCGCGGACCTGGTTGGTCAAGTTGGCCGCGAGCTGGTTGACGTTGTCGGTGAGGTCTTTCCACACCCCCCCGACTTCCTTCGACTGAGCCTGCCCACCGAGCTTGCCCTCGACGCCGACCTCGCGCGCGACTCGGGTCACTTCCCCGGAGAACGCGTTTAGCTGGTCGACCATCGCGTTGATGGTGTTCTTCAGGACGAGGAACTCGCCCCTCGCCTCTACGGAGATCTTCTTGCTCAGGTCGCCGTTGGCGACCGCGGTCGTGACCTCGGCGATGTTGCGCATCTGGCCGGTCAGGTTGCCGGCCATCAGGTTGACGTTGTCGGTGAGGTCTTTCCAGACGCCGCCGACCTCGATCGTCACGGCGGCGGCCTGGCCGAGCTTGCCCTCCGTGCCGACCTCGCGGGTGACGCGGGTTACCTCGGAAATGAATCCGTTGAGCTGTACGACCATCGCGTTGATGGTGTTCTTCAGCTCGAGCATCTCCCCGCGTACGTCAGCGGAGACCTTCTTGCTCAGGTCGCCGTCGGCAACCGCGCCGATCACGCGTTGCATCTCGATCGTCGGCAGCACCAGGTCGTCGATCAGGCTGTTCACTGAGTCGACGGCACCAGACCAGCGTCCACCGAGCGCGGCCCGCTGGGAGAACCTGCCGTCCTTGCCCACGACCTGGCTGACCCTGGCCAACTCGGTCTCCAGCGCCTGGTTGTAGGAGATGACCTCGTTGATGCCATCGGCCAGCTTGCCGGCCACACCGGTCCAGTCGAGCGGTAGCCGAGCACTGAAATCGCCACCCTTGACCTTGCCGAGCACGCCGAGCACGGCGTTGATATCGAGGCTGGAGCCGCTGTCGGCCAGCGTGGGTGCAGGCGGTGCGCTGACCATGGGTGGAGCCTCCGACTGGGGAGATATGACCTGCCACGCGACCCGCGGCACGCTCGCTCCTGAGTGCTCCATCGACGCGTAGCAGCAAGAATCAAGAGAAATCGGCCCGACCGAATAGCCCAGACGGGTGAGACTCAACCCGCCAGGAGGATTAGTCGGCCGCGTTTGCCGGGAGCGTCCGGGAACGGCGCCGCTGCCTACCGGCGGCTCACGCTCGATTCGAGCGCGTACGGCCGATAGACCTTGTTGATGGGAGTGGCGGGTGCGACGAGCACCGGCAGCTCGGTAGACCGGATGACGCGTTGTCGCACCCCTCGGCCGCAGGCTTGCGCATCGATCGGAGATTCAATGGCAGGCAGCCGCGGGTGGATGGCCCGTTCGCGCAAATGAAGCACCGTGACTTCTGCGCCCGCGGCGGTTGCAAGTTCGGCCGCGAATACCGACTCCGGAGCGCCAAACCGTGACGGTCACCTCACGCGAGCATGCTGCCCGCGCGCCGATCGGGGGCACTACAGTCATCGGCGCAGGATCTCCTCCCGAACCGAGCGCGAGGATGCCATGACCCTGGTCGACAATGCGGTCTACGTCGATGGTCGACGCAGCACAGACCCGACCAGCTTGAACGAGACCTACGAGTTGCGAGCGCGGCGCGGCAGGGCGTGGACCGGGTGGTACCGCCCGGACATGCAGGAGATTTGTTCTGTGGCGAAGGAGTTCGACCTCTACCCACTCGCCGTCGAGGACGCGATCACGGCCCACCAGAGGGCAAAACTCGATCGGTACGGAACCACGCTCTTCACGGTGGTGTTGGCGCCATCAGCCAGGTGACGGTTCGGCGCGCGGCGCGAGTGTCGTCGATCCTTGAGCGCCTCGCGGTTGTCAGTTCGTTGAACGCGAGTGAACTCGCCGCGGAGTTCGGGGTGTCCAGAGCGACCCTTCGGCGCGATCTGCAAATGCTCGAAGACCAGCACTTGCTGTCGCGCACGCACGGCGGAGCACGCGCTCAGGCCATTGTGCACGAACTACCCATGCGCTATCGCGGCGGGCAAAACCGCGAGCAGAAGCGGCAGATCGCCGCCATGGCGGCAACGCTATTGCCGCGCGGCCCGCTGACCCTCGGCCTCACCGGCGGAACAACAACGAGCGAGGTCGCCCGCAAGATTGCCAACCGCCTTGACCTCACAATCGTCACCAATGCGCTCAACATCGCCGCGGAGTTGGCCTTGCGGCCGCGCATCAAGATCATCATCACGGGCGGCGTGGCACGGGCGCAGTCCTACGAAGTCGTCGGACCGTTCGCCGAGCAGACGCTGATGGGCCTAAACATCGAGGTTGCCGTCGTGGGGGTCGACGGAATCAGCGCGCGCGGTGGCCTCACCACCCACGACGAGGTCGAGGCACACACGAACGCGTGCATGATCGACCGGTCGGCCAGATGCATCATGGTCGCAGACGGGTCCAAGGTCGGCCGGGTATTGCTCGCCCGGATCTGCCCGATTACCCGCGTCACCGAGCTGGTAACCGACGACAGCGCGGACGAAGCCGCACTCGACGACCTGCGCAGAGCCGGCGTCACCGTGCACCTGCTGCATTCATGATGATGATCAGCGCAGTGCAGATGAAGCGTGCAATTCCAATTGCTCACCTGTTTTCAGAGCGTCCATACGATGTTCCGCGCTGCTATGTTCCCGACACACTCACTTGGGGCGGGAAATGTCGATCTTCAGTTCTCGTATCCGCCGAACGGCGATTATTGCGTCTTCGATGACCCTCCTGCTCGGGGCATCCGCCGTCCAGGCGCAGGCAGCTCCGCTCCCCGTCCCGAGCGCGGCGGGCAGCGCGCGAACTCTGCACGTTTCGCCCGAGGGCTCCGACCACAACAGCGGCTCCCTGAGCTCTCCGCTGAAGACGCCGCAGCTCGCGGTCGACCGGCTCGGGTCGGCCGGCGGCACGGTTATATTTGCTGGCGGTCGGTACGCGAAGGAACGGGTCGAACTGTTCAACCGCAGTCACGTCTCCCTCGAGGCGGCACCCGGTGCGAAGCCGGTGCTCGATGGCAAAGGACTCACCCCGCCGGACGACGACAGCGGCATGGTCGACATCCGCGACAGTTCGTACATCACCGTCGAGGGACTGACCATCACCGGCTACCGCACGACGTCCATCAACAAGGTGCCGATCGGCATCTACGTCACCGGGTCGGGTAACACAATCACCCTGCGCAACAACCATATTCACGACCTGGGCAACGACAACCCCACGTTGGGCAGCATGGACATGAACGCCCACGGCATCGCGGTGTATGGGCGAAACGCGACGAAGCCGATCTCCAACGTCAACATCGTCGGTAACGAGCTCGACCACCTCGTGCTCGGCGCTAGCGAATCCTTGGTGCTCAACGGAAACGTCGACGGTTGGGCCATCACCGACAAT
The DNA here is from genome assembly GCA_035653855.1 of Acidothermaceae bacterium. Taxonomy (GTDB): domain Bacteria; phylum Actinomycetota; class Actinomycetes; order Acidothermales; family Acidothermaceae; genus PALSA-607. Next base: position 4,864 of record DASRZB010000036.1, read on the forward strand.
GTCATCTACGACAACAACAACATCGGCATTGACGCGATCGGGTTCGAGCCGACGATCTCCGGTGCGGCCCGCTACACCGGCGTGAACCAAGCCCGCAACGGCATTATCGCGCGCAACACGGTGTCGCGCATCATCAGCGAAGGCAACCCCGCATATTACGAGGACGGCGCCTGGTGCAACTGTGCCGACGGCATCTACATCGACGGCGGCCGCTCCATCAAGATCGCCGACAACCGCGTGTCGCTGTCTGACATCGGTATCGAGGTGGCCTCCGAGTGGGCCAGGGGCAGCGCAAGCGACGTCCAGGTCACCGGCAACTTTGTGATCGGCAGCAGGTATACCGGGCTCTCCCTCGGCGGCTACGACGAGCTGCGCGGCCAGGCATTCGATATCACGGTCAGCGGCAACACTCTGATCGGTAACAACACCCTGAACGACGGGTCGCCAGAGCTGTTGCTGCAGTACTACATCCACGACACCACGATCACGAACAA
>DASRZB010000037.1:0-4983 GCA_035653855.1 Acidothermaceae bacterium
TCACGCTGTTTCACCGTCTGTCACTGCAACGCTTCGCTCGAAATCGACGAGCCGTTAACACCTGCTCGCGATCTGCACGCTACAACACGTCGAGTCGATCCGTCTCACGTTGTGCACAGTCTCGCTTGGCACTGCGAACTCCGCGCAAGCTCGATTCACTATCTTGACGTCGAGACACATGTCTCACTATCGAGAGACATTTCAATGTGATGCAACCGTGTTGTTCCCTCACTTCGACGCTCTTGTCAACGTCGCGTCGCATCACCGGAGTGGTCACAAGTTGATGGCGCGAATTGGTCACGCGAATCGACGTGCAGATTTCACGAAGCGACCACCCACCGGCGTCCATCTCGTCGAACAGCTCGAGCCGTAACGCGTGAGGAATTCGACCTGCGCGCTGGCGCACGTCGTTGGGCACAATCCCGCAAGAACTCGGCCGGCTACGAGCCGAAGCGGCGCTCACGTTCCGCGTAGGCGCGAACCGCGCGCAAGAAGTCGACCCGTCGGAAGTCGGGCCAGTAGGCCTCACAGAAGAACAGCTCGGAGTGGGCGGACTGCCATAACAGGAACCCTGACAACCGCTGCTCCCCCGAGGTGCGGATCACCAGGTCGGGGTCGGGCTGGCCCTTGGTGTACAGGTGCTCGGCAATATGGTCAATATCCAGCAAGTTGGCCAAGTCCTCGATGCTGGTGCCCCGGCCGGCGTGCTCGTGCAGGAGCGCCCGGACCGCGTCAGCGATCTCCCGGCGCCCTCCGTACCCCACCGCCACGTTCACGATCAGCCCGGTGAGGTCGGCGGTCGCGTCCTGTGCCTCTTTGAGGGATCTCGCGGTGGCGTCGGGGAGCAGGTCGAGGGCTCCCACCGGGTTGATCAGCCACCGGCGACCGACCGCCAACTCACTCACGGCGTCTTCGATGATCTGGAAAAGGGGCGCGAGTTCGTCCTCGGGCCGGTTCAGGTTGTCCGTGGACAGCAGCCACAGGGTGACGACCTCGATGTGCAGCTCGGAGCACCAGCCGAGGAACTCGTCGATCTTCGCGGCGCCCTTGCGATGGCCCGACGCGACTCCGACGCCCAGCGCCTTCGCCCAGCGACGGTTGCCATCGAGGATGACGCCTACATGTCGCGGGACGCGGTCAGGCGTCAACTCAGCGGCGATCCGGCGCTCGTAAGCACCGTAGAGGAAGCCGCGCACATCCATCGTGTGGACGGCACCTCCCATCACGCGCGCCCGTGTCAACCGCGCCCTAGCCAACCAGGGTGCCGCATTGACTTGCGCCGGGCCTGGGCGCGACAACGCGCCCATGACTTCTTGGCCGAACCTTACCCCGCACGGGGCAGAGTTTCTCGCGAAGATGGGCGCGCTGCGATGGGTCGTACTAGGACGACGAGGGGCCGGCGTCGCGCACTTGCTCGACCGTGCGAAGCGCATCGCGCAGTTGGCCGAGCCATTCATCGGTGTTCTTCCCGACCAAGCGCACGCACCACGCGAGCGCGTCACTGCGGCTGCGGGCCACACCGGCGTCGACCAGGGTGTCGAGGACGAGCCGGTCGCGCTGGCGCAGGCGGGTCATTACGGGTACCGAGAGGCTGGTGAAGATCTCGCGGCGCTCGCCGCACTTCGCGCCCCACGCAATCCGGCGGTCCAGCCGATGTTCTGCCTCGGAGGCGATCTCGATGCGCTGCCCACGGGTCTGTTCGCGGAACGCCTTGATTCGCCCGGCCCAGGCGGCGGCCCGCTCTTGATCACTCGCGGCTGCCGCAAGTTCGGGTTGAGCAAGTTCGCCAATAACGATGATCTCTTCGCGGTCGACCGTGACTTCCGGAGCGCCCACGAACCAATCGGACGGCAGCCGTCCTGCGAACCAGCCGCGGGCGACCTCGTCAGTGTTCTGAGTTGTCATGCTCGGATGATTACATGCTTACATAGCAAGCACAACGCCAAAGACGGCCTGTTCGCTCTCGGCGTGAGCGACGATCGCCTCTCGACAGCGCGTGCGTCTACCGCCCCAGGAGGGCAGCGATCGCACACGCTGCCGGTATGAGTCAGCCCTTCACAGCGACGGCGAGGTCCCCGACCGCGGTGACCGGGCGTAGGCAGACGAACTGGCGGCAGACGTACGCCGTCGGCAGGCCGTCGATGGCGCCGCGACCCTCGAGCAGCGGCGCCCACGCGGGCTCGCCGTTGCTTTGAGCGACCGCGATCACCGCACCGGGCGACGTCGACATCCAGGCTGCTCGCTCGAGGTCGGTCATGACGCCGACCGTCCGCGCCATCGCGCCGGTCGCAACCCCGGCCCCAGCGCCGACGATCGCGATCTCGGCCGGTCCCGCGAGTAGCGCAGCAGCGGCCGCGAGTCCCCAACCAGCGGCCCGTGGATACCTCGCGCCGAGTACCCGCGTCGCGCCGAGCGCGGCCTCGGCGGCAGCACGATGCGACGTCGACCCGGTCAACGCGGCGTAGGTGAGTAACGCCTGGGCAAGCGCCGACTGGCCAGCCGGTGTTGCGTCGTCCGTCAGATTTTGTGGCCGCCGCACCAACGCTTCGGCGTCGTCGGCAGTATCGAAGAAGCCGCCAGCGCCGTCAACAAAATGCGAAAGACACGCGTCGAGCAGCACGCCCGCCTGTTCGAGCAACTCACGCGAGCCGGTCACTTGCGCCAGCACGAGCAACCCTTCGGCGACATCGGCGTAGTCCTCGAGTACGCCGACCGGCTGCCCCGCCACTCCGTCGCGCGACACCCTCCGCAGCCGACCGTCAACAAGATGGACATCGATCAGCAGCCGCGCCACATCGACCGCCGCATCGACGAAGTCATCGCGATCGAACAGCACGCCCGCCTCAGCAAGTGCAGCAATCGCCAGCCCGTTCCATGCAGCGACGACCTTGTCGTCACGGCCCGGCTGCGGTCGCCCCCGACGCGCATCAAGCAACGCGGCGCGAATCCGCGACCACCGCCACTCGCCGTCCGGCTCAGCTGGAAGTTGCAACACCGACGAGCCATGCTCGAACGTGCCGGCAGCACTGACGACAAGCAGGTCCGCGGCCCACTGCGCGTCGTCAACGCCGAGCAGATCGAGCAGCTGGCCGCGCGTCCATACGTACGTCGAGCCTTCGACGCCATTGGTGTCGGCGTCCAACGCGGAAGCGAAACCACCTTCGGGAGTACGCAGGTCGTCAATCATGAACTGCGCGGTCTCGATCGCGATGCGCCTAGCTAACGGGGAACCTGTCGCCCGCCACCAATGCGCATAGATCCGCACCAGCTGCGCGTTGTCGTAGAGCATCTTCTCGAAGTGCGGCACGACCCACGCGTTGTCGACGCTGTAGCGCGCAAACCCGCCGGCGAGTTGGTCGTACATACCCCCACGCGCCATCGCGGTGCACGTGACGGCGACCATCTCCAGCGCACCGAGCGATCGGTGCCGGAGCAAGAACTCGAGCACGGCGGACGGCGGGAACTTCGGCGCACCGCCGAATCCGCCATGTGCCGGGTCGAAGTCAGAACGCAGAGACGCGACCGCCGCTTCGAGGATGTCGGCATCAGGAGGTGTCTGCTCCGTCGGTACAGCAGCGCGTTCGCCGAGCAACCGCACGACGTCAGCGCCCGCACTGGTCAACTCGTCGCGGCGATCGAGCCACGCCTGCGAGACCGCCTCGAGTACCTGGCGAAACGACGGCATCCCCTGCAGCGGACGGTTCGGGTAGTACGTGCCGCAGTAGAACGGCTGGCCTTCGGGCGTCAGGAAGCACGTCATCGGCCAACCGCCATGACCGGTGAGCGCCTGCGTCGCGTCCATGTAGATCGCATCAACGTCGGGACGCTCCTCGCGGTCGACCTTGATGCACACGAAGTGCTCGTTCATCTGGGCTGCGGTGAGGGCGTCCTCGAACGACTCGTGGGCCATCACATGACACCAGTGACAGGCCGCGTAGCCCACCGAGAGCAGAACCGGGATGCCGCGAGTGCGCGCGTCGTCGAACGCTGCTGGCGACCACGGCCACCAGTCGACGGGATTGTCTTTGTGCTGCAACAGGTACGGACTGGTCTCACCCGCCAGCCGGTTCGTCACAACACCATTCAATCGCAGCGGCTGCGTAGGGCGTTACAGCAGTGCCGCGCCGGACACCCTTGCCTCGTGGTCGAGTAGCCAGCGCTTGCGGTCGAGTCCGCCTGCGTAGCCGGTGAGCGAGCCGTCGGCGCCGATGACGCGATGGCACGGCACCACAATGCCGATCGGGTTGCGACCGATCGCCGCAGCAACCGCTCGCGTCCTCGACTTGTCGGCGACCTGCTGCGCGATCTGCCCGTACGCCCGAGTCGCGCCCAACGGAATGTCGCACAGCGCCGTCCACACCGAACGCTGGAACTCACTACCGCGCGCCGCCAACGGAAGGTCGAAGTCCGTCAGGTCACCGCCGAAGTACGCGTCGAGCTGCTTCTCGGCGTCGGCGAATCGGCTCGCGTCGCGAACCCACTCAGGACGCAGCATCGGCTCGTAGCGCTGACCCGTCATGAACAACCCCGAGACCGCAATCTGCCCCGACGCATCGTCTGCGCCGACCACGAGCAACTCACCGATCGGGCTCGGCAACACGGTGAAGTAGGTCTGGACGCTCATGCGCTCTTCTCCTCGCGTAGTTGAAGCGCTGGACGGCGGGTGGTAGGTACGGCTGTACTGGCCGCAGCCCAGATGTGCGCGAGCGCGTACGACCGCCATGGCCGCCAGCGCGTCGCAAGTTTCTCGATATCACTGAGCCCGCCGGCAAATCCGAGCTCCTGCAATCCGCGTCGTACTCCGAGATCGCTGGCCATGAACACGTCGGGATCGGCGAGTGCACGCATTCTGATGTAGCTGACAGTCCACGGACCGATGCCGGGCAGGGCGAGCAACCGGGCGGCCGTGCGATCGCGATCGGCTCCTGGATCGAGATCAATATCGCCGTCAGCAACTGCACGTGCGAGACCTATCAACGACGC
>DASRZB010000038.1:0-2327 GCA_035653855.1 Acidothermaceae bacterium
TCTCCGACTCCGACCAGGTCTTCGCCGCCGCGAAGAAGGTCGAGACTGACGTCGGGCCGATCGACGTGTGGGTCAACGTCGCGTTCACCTCAGTGTTCGCGCCATTCGACCAAATCAGTCCTGACGAGTACCGGCGGGTGACCGAGGTGAGCTACCTCGGCTACGTGTACGCGACGATGGCCGCGTTGTCTTACATGAAGCCCCGCAACGCCGGCACGATCGTGCAGGTCGGTTCGGCGCTGGCGTACCGCGGCATTCCGTTGCAGTCGGCTTATTGCGGAGCCAAGCACGCGATCCAGGGCTTCCACGAAGCGTTGCGTTGCGAGTTGTTGCACGACAAGAGCAACGTGCACGTGACGATGGTGCAGATGCCCGCGGTGAACACTCCGCAGTTCTCCTGGGTGCTGTCTCGGTTGCCGCGCCACGCCCAGCCGGTGCCACCGATCTACCAGCCCGAGGTCGCCGCTCGCGCGGTCATGTTCGCCGCTGACCACCCGCGGCGACGTGAGTACTGGGTCGGTGCGAGCACGATGGCCACCCTCGCCGCGAATGCGATCGTGCCCGGCCTGTTGGACAGATACCTCGGCAAAACCGGTTTCGACTCCCAACAGACTCCGCAGCCGCGCGATCCAGCCGCGCCTGTCAACCTGTGGGAACCAGCCGACGGGCCTACCGGCCGTGACTTCGGCTCGCACGGCGTGTTCGACGACCGCGCGATCGAACACGACCCGCAACTGTGGGCGTCGCGCCACCACGGCCTGATCGGAGCGGTCGCTGCGGCGACCGCGGCCGCGCTTTTGTGGCGGCGACGGTGAGGTCGACGGCCACGATGAGTTCGATAGGTAGGCGCTATCTCGCGGCCCTCGCGGTCGCCCAGGCCGTCCGCGGCGCGGCGTTGGTGATGCACGCGAACAGAACCGGCTCCGCACGTCAGGCACCGCCGCCATGGGTGGTGAAAGCGTTGGGCGTTCGCCTTGTCGGCCAAGGCGTGGCTGAACTCGCGTGGCCGCGCCGCGCAACAGTACTTATCGGGGCGGCGGTCGACCTCACTCACGCCGGCAGCATGCTGATCGCCGCGGCGATACTTCCGCCGTATCGGCGAGCAGCGCTTGGCAGCGCAGCCGGCGCCGCCGCTTCGGCCGCTGCCGCCGGCATGGTTTTGCGGAACTGGACATGACCGTCTCCTACCCGCCCGCAGGCGACACCATCCCCCCGCAGGTGCTGCGCGAGTACGCCCTGCTCGCCGACGGTGAACGCGGCGCTGTCGTCGGGCCGCGCGGCGAGATCGTCTGGATGTGCGCACCCCGGTGGGACAGCGACGCGGTGTTCGCCTCGTTGATTGGCGGCCTCGGCGAGTACACGGTGACCCCGGTCGGCCGTTACGTGTGGGGCGGCAACTACGAAGACGGGTCGATGATTTGGCGCAGCCGCTGGATCACTGACGCCGGCATCATCGAGTGCCGTGACGCTCTGGCGTTTCCCGGTGACGCGCACCGCGCGGTACTGCTGCGACGGATTCACGCTGTCGAAGGAGACGCGTCGGTGGCGATCCGGCTGCAACCACGCGCCGGGTTCGGGAAACATGAGATGACCGATCTGCACCACCACAACGGCTCCTGGTCGGGCCGCAGCGGCGAACTGCATTTTCGCTGGGAAGGCAGCAATGCGGCTCGCCCCAGAAATGGCAGCCGCGGGCTGCATGCGAGCTTGGTGCTGGCCGCTGGTCAACATCACGACCTGGTGCTGGAAATCAGCGACCAGGCATTACCGGCCGAGCACGTCGATGCCGACATTGCCTGGCGCGCGACCGAAACCGCGTGGCTGGACGCGGTACCGCAGCTGCACAACGTGCTCGCACCTCGAGACACTCGGCACAGCTACGCGGTGCTGCGCGGCCTGACCAGCCACGGCGGCGGCATGGTCGCCGCTGCGACAACCAGCTTGCCTGAGCGTGCCGAAGCCGGTCGCAACTATGACTACCGGTACGTGTGGATCCGAGACCAGTGTTACGCCGGGCAAGCCGTCGCCGCTGCAGGGTCTCACCCGCTGCTCGACGACGCCGTCAATTTCGTCTCGGACCGGCTACTCGCCGACGGTGACCGCCTTGTGCCCGCCTACACGACAACGGGACAACCGGTGCCCGGTCAATACCGGCTAGACCTACCCGGATACCCCGGCGGCTACAACATCGTGGGCAACTGGGTAAACCAACAGTTCCAACTCGATGCCTACGGCGAAGCGCTCCAACTCTTCGCTGCCGCAGCTCGTCACGACCGGCTGGACACCAGACATTGGTCGGCGGCCGAGGCCGCTGCCGGTGCGATCAC
>DASRZB010000039.1:0-7433 GCA_035653855.1 Acidothermaceae bacterium
GACCGCCGACACCGCACCAACTCCGAGAAGCGGCACGAGCTCCGCTGTGAGAGCCCCGGTGCCACAACCCACATCCAACGCGCTCGCCCCCGACCCGAGCCCGGCGAGCTGCACGAACGCGGCAGCCAGGGGGGCGGAGTAGCGGCCCATGAACCGCCCGTAGGCGTCCGCGTCGACCTCGAAGCTCATCCGCCGACCGTAGGGCCTACCGGCCAGACAGGCCAGAGATTCGTCACTCTCGAAACGTCGAATTCGGCTGACCGAGCTCGTCGGGAGACGATGGACGAACCTGCCAACGAGGAGTACATGCCATGCAATTCCTGATGCTCGTATGCCAAGACACGGCCCCAGTCACGCCGCCACCTGGCCCCGAGGGCGATGTCGACGAGTGGGTCGAGACGATGGGCGCGCGCGGACTGCGAGTGGCCGGCGACCGGCTCGCTCCCGAGAGCCTGGCAGCCGCTGTGCGGGTGCGCGGCGGCAAGGTGCTGGTCACGGACGGCCCGTTCCTGGAGACGAAAGAGATCCTCGGCGGCTTCGACCTGCTCGAATGCCGCGACATGGCCGAAGCAATCGAGGTCGCAGCGGCGCACCCGTTCGCGACCCGAGGTGTGATGGAGATCAGGCCGGTGTGGACGGGCTGACGTCACAGCGGGGATGGATCAATGCCCGGCGCCGCGGCCGAGATTCCAGTAACCCTTCGCCGAGATCTCGTGCGGCTGCAGGCCGCGACCGCCTAAGTCGTCTCTGAGCCGTCGCACTACCCGACTCTCGCCGAACAGATACGCGTGCCGATCGACGTCCGGTATCTCGATCGACGCAACTGCCCGATCGAGCAGCTCCGCCTCTCCTGCCGGGGTTTCGAACCTATGTAACCACCGGACGTCGACCGGTCCCGCAGCGATGATCGGCTGCTCGTCATCGACGTCGGTGACTTCAATGACGGCAACCGCCGTCGTCCCGGCAGGTAGCGCGCCGATCATCTCGGCGATCGCTGGGATCGCGGACTCATCGCCGATGAACAGCTGCCATCGTGCGTCAGCGAGTCGGACCTTACCGCGCGGGCCGAACACCTCGACGTCGTCGCCGGTGACGACCGACGCAGCCCACGCCGCACCGGGCCCGTGACCATGCATCACGACGTCGAGGTCGAGTAGGCGCGTCTCGGTATTGAGATTGCGGATCGTGTACCGACGACTGACTCCACCGCCGTGGCCGTCACTGACGTGCACCACGACGTCTTGCCCAGGCAGTGCAACGAAGTTCGCCAGCGCCTCACCTGTGACGCTGATGCGGCGCATCCGTGGACCGACGTCGACCACCTGAGCCACTGAAAGCAGATGCGTGCTCGCGGTCGGGAGCTCAGTCACACGCACGATCCTGCCAGGGCAGGTCAGCTCGCAGAGCATCAGCCGAGCCCCGACAGCACCGCGCTCACCGTGGCCGGCGGGACGGCAGCCGTCTGACCGACGGTGACCAACGTCTTCACCGTGCTCGACGCTGCGTGCAGATAGCTGGCCTGGTCGGCGTCCAGCGTCGTCGAACCGGGTGCCACCAGCACCATCGCCCAGCCGAAATGCGCTGCGTAGGCGGCACCCGCCAGTCCATCGGGGAAGTTGGCACCGGTCGCGATGACGACACCGGCAGGGTTGGGCACGACGCTCGCGGCGACCTTCGCCGCCGTTGCATAGCGATCCGCACCGACGATCGGCGTCGCGGACGGATCTGCGGCGGCCGCGGACCCTCCGATCGCGACGACCGTCATGCCCGGGTGCGCGCTCTCCCATTGCGCTGTCTCCGCCGCCACCGCGGTGCCGTCAGTGAGAAGCACGACGCCGTTGGTGACCGCGGCTGCATCGGCGGCCGACTCAGCGTCGGGGAAATTCAGACCAGTTGCTAGATAGACGCGACTGACACTGTGGGCAGCCGCGATCTGATCGGCGATCAGACTCGCCGTTGCGTAACGATCTGCGCCGCCAAGGCGCACGATCGTGTAGCCGAGCCCGGTCAAGGTCGCCGCCGTCGACGCGCTAATGGCACTCGTCCCACCCAGTAGGTAAATCGTGCCGCCGGCAGCCAACGAGTGCGTGATCGCGGACCGCGCATCAGCAGACAGGACCGCCGGATTGGTCAGCAGCAACGGACCGTCGAGTGCACTCGCCAGCGGCGAACCGGTCAGCCCGTCGGCGTATACGTCGTCGCGCGCGAGCACCACGGCCTTCGCTGATCCCGCAGTCGGAAACGCTGCAAGGGCAACTGCCGCGGCGGTCGCGTCGCGGTTGGCCCCTCCGAGTCGCGACACCGTGATGTCGGTCGGGATGACGAGCAGCGTGATGCTGTTCGCTGGGTAGGTGTGCGACACGGATCCCGCCGAGAACTGAGCGTCCGAACCTTGCACGATCGCGTTCAGATTTGCTGCGCTGTAGGTGAACACCTGCGCTGCGGACGTCGACGCGTTGTGCACGGCGAGTGTGCTCGTCAGGTCGCCGCCGGTCTTGTTAATGACCTGCACTGTCAGCGCGCCGTCAGTCGAGCGCTGCGCGGCATACACAGAGAGCTGACCTTGGTCTGTGCTCGACGCCGCGACGCTCTCGTCGCCGAATCGCGAACCGTGGCCGTCGTAATTGCGGTACATGCGAAACGCGAACGCGCCAGGACTCGACGACGCCGGTGGGCTCCACAACTGCGCGCGATCGACGCCCTGGGCACCGAAAATCCCTAGCACGTCGGCTTCTGCCAGCGCGCCGTTCATCGACTCGAGGCCGCCCCAGTTGTATTCGCTGATCGCGAGCTTCGTGCCCGGGTAGTACTGGGCGACCCACTGCTTCATCCGCGGGATCAGCTCGACCGGCCCGAGGCCAAGATCCGCGGTCCATGACTCGTCGGTGTAGGTCGGATCCCACAGCGCACGGGTCGACCGCAACCGCAGCGCCTGCGTCGCCGCGCTGCCGGCTGTCGACAACGCGACTCCGGTCTCCTGGGGATAGAAGTGCTCGTCGAAATAGTCAAGCAACCGCTGGCCGTGCGCCTTGTCATAGGCGGCGAACTGCTGCAGGTACCACGCGGCAAGTGGCAGGTTCCCGTGTGCCTGCTTGTCCGGACCAGGTCCGCACCCACCCGGATCGTCCGGCGCGTAGAAGTATGCGCACCAGCCCCAATCACCTGGCCCGTCGACGGTCGCTGTCGGATCTGCTGCCTTGATTCCCTGGGCGGCCGCCAGCGACTTGGTCCACAACTCGCTGTAGCTCAGGGGCGCGGGATGCACGTCGACGTGCGTGCTGCTCCATAGCGACGGCTCGTTGTCGATCTCGTAACTCTTTACCCCGCCTGTCGCTGCGGTGCCGTACTTCGAGACGAGGTGCGTCACCATCGCCTGATCGAACGCGCCGTTTTCAGCCACCGACGTATCGGAGACTGAGTTGCCGGTGATCTGCGTTCCGTTTGCGTGCTTCCCGTTGCCGCAGTTCGAGTCGTACGGATCGGTCGACTGTTGCGCGCCGTAGACAGAAACCTTGTAGCCGCAGTCGAACGGATGCGAGGAGGGTGAGTTCTTCGACACCCATCCCATCGCCGGCACGGTGACCACCGGGTTGTCGCCATGCGCGAGGTCTGCCGCCACGAACGAGTCGAGTGACGTCGAGTCGACGATGTTCTCGAAGTAGTAGTCGCTGCCGGTGTTGTGGGTGTTGTTCGTGTAGTTGTAGCGGCTCGTGCTGTTGCCGCCCCACCTGTCAGCCGTGAGCCCGAGCTCGGTCGCCAGCGCCGCGTCGCTGAAGTTCATGCCGTAGACGTCGCTGCTGATCGTGTGCCGGCCGGCGGCCGCATCGACGGTGAGCGCTGGTCCGGCGCTGGCCGCTGCCGCGGATGTCACTGCGGCCGTGGGCAGGCCCGCGACCGCGGCCAGCACGGTGACCACAACCGTGGCCCGAGACGCTCGCCGTAGCCTGCGGACGCGCATGAAGACGACCCTAGGCCCCCGACGTCCCGTATCAGTCACTTCCGACCATTTCCCCCCGTCGGCCCAAGGGGGCCTGGCCATCGGCGACAATGCGGCTATGAGCCTGCGGCCGGTCAGTCACGCGTGAAGGTGGCGATGCTGGCGCCGATCGCCTGGCGGACGCCGCCGGTTCACTACGGGCCGTGGGAGTTGGTGACGAGCCTGCTTACCGAAGGCCTGGTGGCTCGAGGCATCGACGTGACGTTGTTCGCAACGCTCGACTCGCAGACGAGGGCGGAGCTGCGCGGCGTGAGCCCGCACGGTTATGCCGAGGATCCGTCGATGGATGGCCGGATCTGGGAAGCGATGCATGTCGCCAATGCGCTCCGCGAGTCGAAGAACTTCGACCTCGTGCACAACCAGCTCGACTGGTTGCCGCTCGCATTCGCAGCCCACTGCGCGGCCCCGATGGTCACGACTATCCACGGATTCTCCGGCGCCGGCATATTGCCCGCGTACAAGCAGGCGCACTCGCACTACGTCGCGATCTCCGATGCCGACCGCTCCCCCGACCTTGATTACATCGCGACGATCTACCACGGCGTCGACCTCGCACAGTTGCCGCTGACCACCGCGCCGAGCGACGACCTCGTGGTGTTCGGCCGCATCCATCCCGACAAGGGCACCGCCGACGCGATCACGATCGCCAAGCTGGCTGGACGACGATTAGTGATCTGCGGCATCGTGCAGGACGAGCGCTACTTCGCCGAAGAGATCAAGCCACAGGTGGACGGCGACCAGATCCGTTATCTCGGATCAATCGGTCCGGAACAGCGGGCCGACGTACTCGGGTCAGCCGCCGTACTGCTTCACCCAATCGCCTTCGATGAGCCGTTCGGCCTCTCGGTTGTCGAGGCAATGGCGTGCGGTACTCCCGTGATCGCTTACCGGAGAGGGTCGATGTCCGAAGTCGTCGAGGAGGGTGTGACCGGCTTCCTGGTGTATGACGTCGACAGCGCTGTCGCCGCGATCGAGAAAGCGATCGCACTCGATCGCAGCTCTGTCAGTGCGCGTGCGGCATCACGCTTCGGAGCCGATCGGATGGTCGACGACTATCTGCACGTCTACGAGAAGATCCTCACGAACGGGACGGGGTCATCTCGTTGAGCAATTCGTCGACCGAAGCCCAGACCACACCGATACGCGAGTCGCCAATTCCGTAGGGCAGCCACAGCAGCCCGTCATGAATCAGGCCACCGCACGAGTAGACAACGTTCGGCACATACCCGTTTTGCTCTTCCCGCGTCGCCTGCAGGAAAGGGCGATCAAGCCGGGCGACGACCTGTGTCGGATCGTCGATGTCGAGCAGGATCGCGCCGATCGCGTAGGTCCGCATCGGCCCAACGCCATGGGTCAACACCAACCACCCTTGATCGGTCTCGATGGGTGGTCCGCAGTTGCCGACCTGCAACACCTCCCACGAGGCTGCGGGCGTCTGGATCACCTCCGGTGCACTCCAGACAACCCCATCGACGGACGTCGCCACGCTGGTGCTCTCGCCGTCGGATCGGCACAGCGATCGGTATCGGCCACCGACCATTCGCGGGAACAGCGCCATGCCCTTGTTGCGAGCGGCCGGCCCGGCGAGACGGTGGGCTTCGAACGTGCGCAGGTCTGGGCTGATGAGCAACCTCGGCGCAATCTTGAGACCATCGAACGCGGTGTAGGTGGCGCGATATGCAACCGACCCGTCGTCCGCGGTGAATCGTACGAACCGCGCATCCTCCATGCCGTTGCGCTCATCGGGTGCCGATGGCAGCAGCACTTGCTGGCTCAGTGCGAGATCGTCGGGAAAGCCCACGGCGTAGGCAGACGCCACGATCCGGCGGAGCAACTCGACAGTCACCTGCCCACCTGGGGTCGTCAGCAAATCCTGCCGCTCCTCAGCCAGAGCATGCTCGAGATCAATGCCGGTAAAGACTGCAGGCAGGTGAGCGAGCACGCTGCGAGCGAGCCCATCGATGCGACCTTCGTCGGCCAAGACCGCACGCAAGTGAGTCTTTCGCCAATAGGCCGTGGCGCTGCTCCCGGCAACGATCGGCAGTGCCCGAGGTTCGAACGTCCATGAGGCCCCTGGACCTACCACAGCACTAGTGAACCCAACCGACGAGATATGACCTTCGCCGATGCCGCGCAGGCTGATCGCGATCCGCGCTTGTCCCTCGACGAGACCGGACTGGTCAGGATGCAAGACGGCGCTCGGATTACACAAAGCCGCGCCTTCGACCGCGAATTCGGCGGTGAAGCTTGCGCCAAGCACCAACGAGCGAGCTTCTGACATCGCCGGCGTCGACTGCACCTGCGAGCGCATCATCGACGCGTGGTCGACGAGCATCTCGACGTACTCACGATGCCGCCGCGAGAAATCGACCAACAGCGCAGCTGCGACCCGCTCGACTTCGTCCTCCGGCAGGGCCAAGACACGCGCGATAACGGCACCTGCCCGCGAACGTCCCAGCGGCAACTCCTCGCCAGGTAAGAACAATTTGGCAACAACGCGCGCCGGGTCAGACGCCAGCTGCGCTTCGACCCGGCGAGCAAGGGACGTGGTAATTGTCACCGAAGCAGCGCGAGCCGTTGAGCGTGCTGCGCCGTGGACAGCAGTGCGAGTGTCGACTCGGCGCCCTGGTTGAGGTTGCGGCCATCGCGCAACAGCCCGTCGAATCCCGCGCCAGTGTCGGGATCAAACATCAGCGTCGCGCTGTCGTTGTCGCCGTTGAACCACGACCACGCCATGCGGACGCCGTGCAACCAGCGGCGATCCTGCGTGATTTCGTGCGCACGGGCGCACGCGTCGGCGATCGCGGCGACCTCGATCGGCTGTTGGTCAAAACCTGGGCGGGCGTCATCTGGTCCGCGACCCCCTACGGGTGTGACAGACAGGTGACCGTCGAGTGTTTCGAGCTCGAGCAGGAACCCGAGCAGCTGCAGGCCGCGTTCCTGCGTCGCCGCGTCGGGCAACGCCGCTCCGGCGAGCAGCAACGCTTCGACGATCGACCCGTTGCTGTAGGTCAACCGCGGCTGTGGCCACGGCCACGCGGGATCGACGCCCGACGGGCCGATCGCTTGCACCGCGTCGCCCAACAACCGCTCTGCAGACAGTTCGCCGCCACGATTCAGGAGCAGCTCGCCCGCGCCAAGGGCGGCAAACGCCATCGCTCGCGGATGCGGCGAACGAGCGCGAGCGGCCAACCGGAACCCAAGCAACGCACGTGCGCGCATCGCTTGCGTCGGCGCATGCGCAGCTGCGACACCGAGCCCCCACAGGGCGCGACCCCACCAGTCCTCAACCGCAGGACCGTCGCTCCACGAACCGTCAACACTCATCCGGTTGTGGCACGACCCGTCGGCCTCGATCGCCGACAAGGTGAAGTCGAGGTAATGGCGACCGAGTGCCTGCAGCGCCTGACTCGGGTGCGGTTCGCGGCAGATTACG
>DASRZB010000040.1:0-5375 GCA_035653855.1 Acidothermaceae bacterium
AGCGGGAAGCTCACATCGACATCGCGCAGATTGTGTTCGCGCGCGCCCTTCACCACCAGTGCTCGCTTCGGATCGGGTGCCCTACGTTTGGTCGGCACGTCGATCTTGCGCCGCCCAGACAGGTACGCGCCCGTCAAGGAATCCTTGCTGGCAAGGAGATCCTTCACCGAACCCGAGACCACGACTTGGCCACCGTGCTCGCCTGCGCCCGGGCCGATGTCGACAACCCAGTCGGCGGTACGAATGGTGTCTTCGTCGTGCTCGACGACGATGAGAGTGTTGCCGAGATCGCGCAACCGGATCAACGTATCGATCAGCCGGTGATTGTCACGTTGATGCAGACCGATGCTCGGTTCGTCGAGCACATACAGCACGCCGACCAGCCCCGACCCGATCTGAGTCGCCAGCCTGATTCGCTGAGCTTCCCCACCGGCGAGTGTGCCCGCGGCCCGATCAAGAGATAAGTAATGCAGGCCCACGTCGAGCAGGAATCCCAAACGGGAGTTGACTTCTTTGAGCAAGCGCTCGGCGATTTGCTTCTCGCGCGGCGTGAGCTCGATGCCACGAAGGAACATCGCGCATTCGCCGATGGGCAACCCCGCGACGTCCGCAATGGATTTGTCCTCGAGGGTCACTGCGAGCGAGACCGGCTTCAATCGCTTGCCATGACATTCGGGGCACGGCACTTCGCGCATGTAGCCCTCGAACTTCTCCCGACTGTATTCGCTCTCAACCTCGCTGTGCCGTCTCTCGATGAACGGGATCACGCCTTCGTAGGTCGTGTAGTACGAACGCTCGCGGTTGTAACGGTTCTTGTAGCGGACGTGTACCTGTTCGTCGTAGCCATACAGCACGGCCCTGCGCACTTTCAGCGACAGGTTGTTCCACGGCGTCGACGTGCTGAAGCCCATCGTGTCGGCGAGGGAATCGAGCAATCGTGCGAAGTAGTCGGAGCCGTGGCCGCCGGACCAGGGTGCGATCACGCCCTTGGCGATGGACAGACTGCCGTCGGCGATGATCAGGTCGGGATCAACCTCGAGTTTGGTACCGAGACCGGTGCATTCGGTGCACGCCCCGAAGGGCGAGTTGAAGGAGAACGAACGGGGCTCCAGCTCTTCGAATGACAGGTCGTCGTAGGTGCACGCGAGGTGCTCGGAAAAGACGCGCTCGCGATGCGGATCGTCCTCGGGCAAGTCGACGAACTCCAAAGTTAGCAAGCCACCTGCGAGCTTCAGCGCGGTCTCGACCGAGTCGGTGAGCCGGCGCTTCGCGGACTCTTTCACCGCGAGCCGGTCGACCACCACCTCGATCGTGTGCTTCTCCTGCTTCTTCAACTTCGGCGGCTCGGTCAGCGGATACACCACGCCGTCGACGCGCACCCGCGCGAAACCCTTGGTCTGCAGGTCGGCAAAGAGGTCGGAGTACTCACCCTTGCGACCGCGGATCAGCGGCGCGAGCACCTGGAACCGAGTGCCCTCGTCGAGTTCAAGGATCCGGTCGACGATTTGTTGCGGGGTCTGCCGCGAGATGGGCCGACCACAGACCGGGCAGTGCGGATGCCCGATGCGCGCGTACAGCAGCCGCAGGTAGTCGTAGACCTCGGTAATCGTGCCGACCGTCGATCGCGGGTTGCGGTTCGTCGACTTCTGGTCGATCGAGACGGCCGGCGAGAGCCCTTCGATGAAATCGACGTCGGGCTTGTCCATCTGGCCGAGGAACTGCCGGGCGTAAGCCGACAGCGACTCGACGTATCGCCGCTGGCCCTCGGCAAAGATCGTGTCGAACGCGAGGCTCGACTTCCCCGAGCCGGAGAGCCCGGTGAAGACGATCAAGGCATCGCGCGGCAAGTCGAGCGAGACGTCCTTGAGGTTGTGCTCGCGGGCGCCGCGGATCACCAGACGATCGACCATGACGCGGCTGCCCCATCCCCTCACATCGGTGGTCTCGAGCTGGCTACTCGAGCCCGCTCGCCCGGGTGCACCCAGGCTGGTCCATCGTAGGTGCGGGGTCGGACAGAAAGTCCGGGGCACAAATGGGAGCGGTTGATGCCGGTTCGCAGGTAGCGTCCGGCAGGTGAGTGAACACTGGGACCCCGCGCCCGATTCCGTCGAGATTGAGGCGGCGACGTCCCGGTTGCTCGCTACCGCCAAGAAACTGTCGGACGCCGATGTGCGGGCGCCGTCCGGCCTGCCGGGGTGGTCCCGGGGTCACGTGCTAACCCACGTCGCCCGCAACGCCGACAGCCTGGTTAACCTGCTGACCTCGGCGACGACAGGCGTCGAGTACCCCCAGTACCCCAGCCGGGAGGCCCGCGACGCCGGCATTGAAGCCGGGGCCGGCCGCTCCGCTGCCGAGCAGCTGGCCGATATCGAGGCGTCGCACCAGCTCTTCATGGACGCCGTGACGGCGGTCCCGGCCGGGTCCTGGCAGCGCGAGGTGCGCTGGATGTCGGGCGAGCTGCGCCCGGCGTCGAAGGTCCTCGACGCGCGGCTTCGTGAGGTGGCGATCCATCACATCGACCTCGACGCCAGCTACACGGCGTCCGACTGGCCCTCGCAGTTCGCGTTGCGGATCTTGGGCTCGGTGCTGCCCGCGCTCGAGGTTCGCGGGATCGAGCCGGTCACACTGATACCGAGCGACATCGACGTGCGGATCGACCTCTCGGGCGGCTCGGCGGTCGAGGTTCGTGGCCCTGCCTCGGCGCTGGCGACCTGGGTGCTCGGCCGCGACGACGGCTCGACGCTCGCGGTAACCGGCGGGCAGCTACCTACCCCGCCCGCCTGGACCTGACCTCGTCCGAACACCCGGGACCAGACACAATGAACGACATGGCATCTGACAAATACACCGGTGATGTGAAAGTCGGCGGTCCAGCGGCCGTGCGCGAACTGCCCGGATTGCGGATCACCAAGATCGCGGTCGGGCCTTACGAGAACAACGCCTACCTGCTGCGCTGCACAGCCACCGGCGACACGATGCTGATCGACGCGGCCGCCGAACCCGACCGTCTGTTGGCCGCGCGCGCCGACGGGTTACTCGTCAGTGTCGTGACGACGCACCAACATCCGGATCACTGGCAAGGCCTCGAAGCAGTCGTCGGCGTGACCGGACCTGCGGTTATCGCTCACCCACTCGACGCTGTTGGGCTGCCGATTCCAGTGACAGAAACAGTCGTGGACGGCGATGTGCTGGCGATTGGCGACGCGCAAGTAAAGGTCGTCCACCTGAAGGGTCACACGCCCGGAAGCATTGCGCTTGTCTACGACTGGGATTCAGCCGCGCCACACATATTCACGGGCGACTCACTATTTCCTGGCGGGCCTGGAAATACGCGCAAGAACGTGGCCGACTTCAGGTCATTGATGGACGACCTCGAGGCAAAGGTCTTCGGCATCTTCCCCGACGCGACGTGGGTGTATCCCGGTCACGGTGGCGACACCACGTTGGGCGTAGAGCGACCCCATCTGGGAGAGTGGCGCCAACGCGGCTGGTAAGGGCGTCGCGCTGGTGCGTCTACTTGTCTGGTAGTTCCCAACGGCTGGCTAGCCTCGCGGTGGCGCGACGAGCGAACTCCTTGGCGCCAACGAAGTAGACGACGGCGACACCGGTGAACAAGATCGCCAGGGCTAGGTGCAGGGGTTTCGGCTGCACGATCTCAGCGATCCAGTAGAACGCCGCTACAACCGCCCAGATCGCGCCACCGAACCGGTACCACTGAGGCGTCCGCCGTTCTGGCATCGCCATAGATTACAGGGCCACACCGATCGGTTGCCCCACTGAGTATCGGATTTCCTTGCCCGGGTCGTAGTAGGTTCGGCACGAGAGGAGGCAGCGATGGTTGCGTTCGGGTGGCTCGTCGTCGCCGCCGTCACACTCGGAGTGGGCGTGCTACCCGCGTCGATGGATCGCCGGTCACGACGCAACGGACACGTGTTGCGCGGTTCCTCGAAAATCTCTGCCGCACTCGTTGATACGACGGCGAACGCGCGCGTGATCAACCACACTCGCGGCCGGCTCGTCGCGCCGCCCGCCCGGCGAAAGTAAGTCGGCCCATGGTTGTCTGGGTATGGATCATCATCGCGGCCGTTGTGCTCGGAGTCGGCCTGCTGCTGCGCTCGATGGACCGCCGGTCACGCCGAAAGGGCCACGTCTTGCGTGGTTCGTCGAGGATCTCGACCTCGGTGCGCGATCAGAACGCAGATGCGCGGGTAATCGACGGGACTTACGGCATGGTCATACCGCCGAAAACTCCCCGGCCGAAATAGGCGGCCGCGATCGCAGGCACTAGAGCGGTTCGAGCAACGCCTCGTTCCACGCCTGGATGTGCCACTTGGCGACAAGCCCGTTGAGCACGAACGGATCAGTTGCCGCGAACTCCTCGGCCGCTTCACGCGTGGTGAACACGGCGAGGGCGCCCTCGCGGTTCGCATAGGGGCCGATCAACAAAAGGGTGCCCTGGTCCTGGAACACGGCCCAACGAGCACGGTGCGCAGGAAAGTGCGCGCGCAGGTCGTCCATATCGAGGTCAGGCGGGGACTCGTAGATCAGGACGTACTTCACTGCGGCCCTAGGCCTCTGGGTGCATCGCGCGCCAGCGCTCACCCTGCGATTTGATGACCGGCGCTTGAAGCGCCTTATTCAGTTGCTCGGTCGACCATGCCCTGCCGAGGTCGACCGCCTTCTTGGCAAGTTTGCGCGGTGTGGGGTGGCTGCTGGCTTTGGTCGCGGCAGCAGCAAGCACCGCGACAAACAGGTACCGCACCGCGTGACTCTTACCGCTGGTCCGACCACGATCGGCACTCATGCGACGCTCCTAACGATGACCCTTGAGCAACCTGTGGCACGTGGCGACCCCGACGATATCGACGGAACGCCGATTCCAACAGGATTTGTTGCCGCAGCCACCGCGCATGACGGCCGGCCGATCAGCGGATGCCGGCGGCCTCCATGCCGCGCAGTTCCTTCTTGAGCTCATGGATCTCGTCGCGCAGTCGCGCTGCCAGCTCGAAGTGCAACTCGGTCGCGGCGGTGTGCATCTGCTCCGTGAGCTGGGCGATCAGCTCACCCAGCTCCTCGCGCGGCATCCCCGCAAGCTCCCGCGCGTGCGCTCCGGCACCCCGAGATGAGAGCCCGGGCACAGGTGCCTTGCCCCGGCTCATCTGCCGGCCACCGCCGCCGATGAGAGCCTGCGTATCGACGTCCTCGCGAACGATCGAGTCGAGGATATCGGCGATCCGCTTGCGTAGCGGCTGCGGGTCAATCCCCCGCTCGACGTTGTACGCGACCTGCTTCGCACGGCGCCGGTTAGTCTCGTCGATCGCATGCGCCATAGACGGCGTAACTGTGTCGGCGTACATGTGCACCTGACCGGACAC
>DASRZB010000041.1:0-8679 GCA_035653855.1 Acidothermaceae bacterium
CACCGGCGTCCACGCGAGGAGTTCGATGACGCGGGCGTGCCGCGCGGCCTTCGTGGCCGGCGCGTCACTTCGCCGTGCTGCTATGGCGCCCGCTTGCTGACGGGCCGTACTCATGTCTGCTCCAGCAGGAAAGCCAGCAATGCCTTCTGGGCGTGCAGCCGGTTCTCCGCCTGGTCGAACACGAACGAATGCGGCCCGTCGATGACGGACGCGGAGATCTCCTCGCCGCGATGGGCCGGCAGGCAGTGCAACACCATGACGTCGTCGGCCGCCAGTGCCACGAGCCGATCATCGATTTGGTACGGCGCGAACACCAGCCCTCGTGCGTCGGACTCGTCCTCCTGGCCCATCGATGCCCAGACATCGGTGTAGAGGACGTCGGCACCAGCGGCAGCTTCAGCAGCGTTCAGGGTCACCAGCACACTTCCACCTGTGCGTGCAGCAACCGCCGTCGCTCGTTGCACGATCGCCGGCAATGGTTCATAGCCGGACGGCGATGCGATCCGTACGTGCATGCCGGCGAGTGCGCCACCAAGTAGAATCGAGTGTGCGACATTGTTGCCATCGCCGACGTAGGTGATCGTCTGCCCTGCCGGCTCCCCGCGGTGTTCGCGAATCGTCATCAGGTCGGCCAGCCATTGGCACGGGTGCGCAAGGTCCGACAAGGCGTTCACCACAGGAACGCTTGAGCTCGCAGCAAGCGCCTCGATCCGCTCATGTCCGAACGTGCGCAACACAATCGCCGATACGTACCGAGACAGCACCTGACCGGTGTCCTCGATCGGTTCGCCGCGGACCAGTTGCGATGTGCGAGCGTCGATGATGAGCGGGTGACCGCCGAGCTCGGCGATACCTACCTCGAAGGAAACCCTGGTCCTGGTCGACTGCTTCTCGAACAACACGGCGACCGATCGCGGACCTGCTAACGGCCGAGCGGCCAGCCTGTCCCTCTTCAGACGGTCGGCCTGGTCGAGGATCGCCACGACCTCGACGGGCTCGAGATCGTCGTCGATCAAGAAGTGCCGTGGCTTGGTCATGACGCCTGCTCGGCATTCGAGGCGGGCAGGGTCGCTGCGTCGAGAATCCTCGGCAGGGCGGCCACAAACTGGTCGGCCTCGTCGAGCGTCAAGATCAGCGGTGGCGCGATCCTGACTGCGTCGGGCTGCACAGCGTTAACCAGGAAACCATCAGCCCTGCTTGCCTTTTCGACAGCAGGGGCGATCGGTGTAGCCAACTCGAGCGCCAGCCACAAGCCGCGACCGCGAACTCCGACGAGCGCAGGGTGCTCAACGGCGGCTAGCCCGTCGGCGAAATGAGTGCCGACCAACGTCACGTGCGCGAGCAGATCCTGCCGCTCGATCGTGTCGATGACCGCCAAGGCTGCTGCACAGGCAATCGGATTGCCACCGAACGTGCTGCCGTGATCCCCCTTGGCGAACACCTCGCCGAACTCACCCATCGCGATACAGACCCCGATCGGCAATCCGCCACCGAGCCCTTTCGCGAGCGTGATCACGTCTGGCCGGATCCCTTCGGCCTCATGCAGGAACCACGCGCCCGTGCGGCCGATGCCGGACTGAATCTCGTCCAGCACGAAAACGGCGCCGGTCGCGTTACACATCTCGCGCGCCGCCCGCAAGTAACCGGCAGGTGGAGCGATGACGCCGCCCTCTCCGAGCAGCGGTTCGAGAAAGAGCGCAGCTGTTCGATCAGTGACAGCTGCCGCAAGCGCGTCGGCGTCGCCGTAGGGAACGAACACGACGTCCGCGCCAAACGGTCCGAAGGGCTCCCGTATCGATGCCTTGCCGGTCAGCGCGAGAGAACCCATCGTCCGGCCGTGGAAGCTCTTGTCCGCAGCCACGATGTAGCTGCGGTTCGGTCCGGCATGCCGCCGCACCAGCTTGTACGCGGCTTCGTTGGCCTCGGTGCCGCTGTTAGCGAAGAACGCTCGACCATTGCCGCCGAGCAAGCTCACCAGCTTCTCGGCAAGGCTGATCACCGGCTCGTGGCAGAAAAGGTTGCTGGTATGCGCGATCGCGGCGACCTGAGCCGACACCGCCTCAACCACGGCCGGGTGCGCGTGGCCCAGTGACGACACGGCGATGCCGGCGATCAGATCGAGATACGCACGCCCATCGGCGTCCCAGACTGTGCAACCCTCGCCACGCACGAGGGGGACCGCCGGCGCATACGTCGGCATCATGACCGCGTCGAAACGGGCCAACAGGTCGGCGTTACTCATGACGACCGCACCATCGTGCCGATCCCTTCATCCGTAAAGATTTCGAGCAGGACGGCGTGGGGTACCCGTCCATCGAGGACATGGGCGCTCGCGACACCTCCTCTGACGGCACGCAGGCACGCCTCCATCTTGGGCACCATTCCGGCCGACAGGCTCGGCAACAGGACCTCAAGCTCATCAGCGCGAAGAGCACTGATGACCGCGTCGCTGTTCGGCCAGTCGCCATACAGACCCTCGACATCGGTGAGCACCACGAGCTTCTCCGCCCGAAGGGCAACTGCAAGCGCCGCCGCCGCAGTGTCCGCGTTGACGTTGTAGATGCACGGCTGCCCGTCGTCATCGAAACCGCGCGCCACGCTGGAGACAACAGGGATTCGACCGTCGTCCAGCAAGCTCGTGACGACGCCAGGTTCAACGGCGGCGATGTCACCGACGAGACCGATGTCGACCTGCTCTCCATCGACGATGGCCGGCCGGCGCACCGCCGTGAAGAGCTGCCCGTCTTCGCCGCTCAGGCCAACTCCAAAAGGGCCGTACGCGTTGAGCAGCCCGACGACGTCACGCTGCACCTGACCGACGAGCACCATGCGGACGACGTCCATCGTCTCGGGGGTAGTGACCCGAAGGCCGCCGGCAAACGCCGGTTCGATCCCGAGCTTGTCGAGCTGAGCGTTGATTTGCGGGCCGCCCCCATGGACAACGACAGGCCGCAGACCCGCATAGCGCAGGAAGACGATGTCAGCCGCGAACGATGCGGCGAGTGCCGGATCAGTCATCGCATGACCGCCGTACTTCACCACCACGGTGCAGCCGTGGAACCGAGCGAGATACGGGAGCGCCTCGTGCAGCGTTGACGCCTTCTGCTGCGCGGACTCCCGGCTTGTGGTCGCGCTCATGTCGAGTACGCCGAGTTCTCGCGCACGTATTCGGCCGTCAAGTCGGTCGTGAGGAGCTTTGCGCTATCAGCGCCCGCATGCAGGTCGATCGTGATAGCGACGCGCCGCGACGACATGTCCACGAGCGTGCGATCGTCACCGATAGTTGAAGCCCGACACACCCAGATCCCGTTGATCGCGACGTCGACACCGTCGTCATCGAAGGTCGCGGAAGTGGTACCAAGAGCGGAAAGAATCCTCCCCCAGTTAGGATCCTGGCCGTGGATTGCGCACTTCAGCAGGTTGCTGCGCGACACGGCACGCGCGACGTCAACGGCCTCCGGCTCGCTTACCGCACCGAGAACTTCGATCTCGATGACCTTGCTCGCGCCCTCGCAGTCATCGATGAGCTTCTCGGCGAGGTTGGCGCATACCTGCGCGACGGCGTGGGCGAGGTCATCGCCGTCAACCGCGACTCCTGAGGCGCCGGAGGCCAGCAACAACACGGTGTCGTTCGTCGACATGCATCCGTCGGAGTCGAGCCGGTCGAAGGTCTTCGCGGTTGCGGCGCGCAGTGCGCGATCGAGTGTCGGTGCGTCGGCAACGGCGTCAGTGGTGAGCACCACGAGCATGGTCGCGAGTCCCGGAGCCAACATCGCCGCGCCTTTGGCCATACCGCCAACAGTCCAGCCGGCAGGCGAAGTCACGGTCGCCTCTTTGGGCACGGTGTCGGTCGTCATGATGGCGTGGGCTGCGTCGCTTCCGCCATCCGCAGCGAGCGCCGCGTGCGCGTCATGGACGCCCGCCAGCAGTTTGTCGATCGGCAGGTACTCGCCGATCAGGCCGGTGGAGCAAACCGCGACCTGCGCCGCCGAGTTGTCGAGCACCGCCGCGACTTCCTCGGCGGTGCGATGCGCGTGCTGGAAACCGACGGCACCGGTGCACGCGTTCGCATTGCCTGCGTTCAGCACAACGGCGACGACCTGGCCGCCCTTGACGACCTGTTGCGACCACCGCACCGGCGCTGCCTTGATGCGGTTGCCGGTAAAGACACCGGCTGCGAAGCGCTGTGGTCCGTCATTGACCACGAGTGCGACGTCGCTGCGGCCACTGGGCTTGATACCGGCCACAACGCCGGCCGCCCTGAAACCCTTTGCTGCGGTCACGCTCACGGCGAGACCCCAACGATCGGCAGCGCGGTCGTCTCGTCGAACCCGAGGGCGATGTTGGCGTTCTGGAGCGCCTGCCCTGCCGCACCCTTGGTCAGGTTGTCGAGCGCGGACACCACGACGATGCGGCCTGCGTGCTCGTCGAAGGCGACTTGGAGGTGGACCGAGTTCGAGCCAAGCGTCGCGCCCGTCTGGGGCCACTCGCCCTCGGGCAGCAGGTACACGAAGGGCTCGACGCCATAGGCGAAGTCAAGGGCCTCCCGCAGGGCGGCCGGTGACACGCCTGACGTTGGCCGGGCGGTGCAGGTCGCCAGGATGCCGCGTGGCATGGGAGCGAGAACGGGCGTGAAGGAGAGCGTGACGGGCTGCCCCGCGACGTCCGATAGCGCTTGCTCGATCTCTGGCGTGTGCTGGTGCGTACCGCCGACCTTGTACGGCGACAGCGACCCCATCACTTCACTGGCCATCAGGTTCGGCCTCATTCCCCGGCCCGCGCCGGTGGTGCCACTCGCGGCGACCACGACGACGTCAGCAGGCTCCGCGAGGCCGGCGGCGAACAGCGGGGCAAGGGCCAGCGTGATGGCGGTGGCGTAACAGCCCGGGCTGGCGATCCGCCGGCTGCCGGCGATCAGGCTGCGGGCACCGGGGAGTTCGGGAAGGCCGTAGGTCCAGCTACCTGCGTGGTCGCCGCCGTAGTACTTCAGCCATTGCGCCGGTTCGCGCAGCCGATAATCAGCGCCGAGATCGACGACCACGCTGTGCTCGGGCAACTCAGCGGCGATGGCGGCCGATTGTCCGTGCGGCAGCGCGAGGAAGACGACATCGGCCTGGGCGAGGGTCGCGGCGTCGGTAGGTTCGAACACCCGCCCGCTGAACGGCCGTAGGTGTGGATGCACCGAGGTCACGAGTTCGCCCGCATTGCTCGCAGCGGCCACCACCTCGACCGACAGGTCAGGGTGGGCATCGAGCAGTCGCAGCAGTTCGCCGCCGGCATAGCCGCTGGCGCCCGCTACAGCCGCACTGAGTCCCATCTCGCCC
This sequence comes from Acidothermaceae bacterium, assembly GCA_035653855.1. GTDB lineage: Bacteria > Actinomycetota > Actinomycetes > Acidothermales > Acidothermaceae > PALSA-607. Next base: position 5,325 of record DASRZB010000041.1, read on the forward strand.
ACCCCTCGCCGTCCGCCATGTTTATGCATCTACCCGTATTAGTATACATAGCACCAGCCATCGAGCGGAGGGCAATCGGCTAGTCGGGCTCGGTGGCGGGCGACTCGTCAGCGACCCTGGCAGCCCAGACCGCAATCTCAGCGCGACGGGCCGCGCCCAGCTTCGCGAGGATGTGCTCGATGTGCGCCGATACGGTCTTGGGCGACACAGTCAGCTTGACGGCGATTTGACGGTTCGTCAGGCCCGCGGCCACCAATGTCGCGACCGAATACTCGCGCGCGCTCAACGGATGCCACGGCTGCTTCCCCCGCGCGGGCTCAGCCTCGAGGAGCAATTCAGCTGCAGCGGTAAGTAGGACCTTCGCCCCGGCCCGCTCGGCATCGATGCGAGCAGTGGTCGCCAGCGCCGCCGCATCGGCATAGCGCCGGGCTGCCAGCGCCGCGCGCGCTTGGTCCAGCGTCGCGAAGTTTCCCTCCCAGAAGCGCCGACGCTTGATCCACTCCGCGCGCGCCGTCGCGAGATTCCGCCCGGCTGCCGCGTTCTCACCCGAGCTCAACTGCAGCAGCCCGCGGGCGTGCGCGATCGCGGGTAACGTCCCTTGGATCGCCCGCCGCGTCAGTGCCGTCTCGACGCGCTCGACCCAATGCCCTGCGGCGTCGGGGTCGCCGATCGCGAGATAGGACCTCGTGCCGGTCACGAGGTACGGGAAGAGGTAGGCCGCGTCAAAGACTTGGCCGGACGCCGAGAAGCCACGCTCGCACAGCGCGATAGCGCGCTTGTGGTCGCCGCGAATAGCGGCAACCTCGGCTAGTCCCCACAACGGTGGCGAAATTCGCTGGAGCTCGCCCATCGACTCCCCCGCTGCCAACGCCTCACTCAACAGTTCGACAGCGAGGTCCAACTCGCCGCGACCCATGGCCAGGTAACCGAGCACGTACTGCGCCGTGATGCGTGTGGTGATGCCGCCATGACCGTCAGCCATCGCCCGCTCCGCCGTCTGCTGCGCGGCATCCCAGTCTCCACAAGCCCATTGGACGTGCGCGAGATGCGCGGCCATGTAGCTGCGGTGGTTCCACAATTCCGCCGCGTCCGCGTACGCAATCCCTTCGGACAGCCACTTGTGAGCGCGGTCGTACTCGACCAGCACCGAAGCAGATGATCCGACCATCCGATAGCTGCGTGCCGCCGCGGTCTCGTTGTATCGCTCAACGGACTTCGTCACCGCGTCGGCGAGGAGTTGCCAACCCTCGTCGTTGCCGGCGAAGAGCAAGACGGACCCGAGAGTTGCGGTCGTGTTGAGGCCGACGTCGTTGTCTTTGTCGTTGCCCGTGGAGTCGCTCAGCGCACGGCTTTGCTCGCCGTACTCGATGGCCTCGTCGAGACGGCGGTCGAGCATGTAGGCGGCCGCGAGAGCACTCAAGAGTTCAGCCCGTACAGAGTCCGCGCCAGGCGTCGCTTCAAGCGTCAACAACGCCAACTCCACGCGGCGAACCCGAGTGTCGAGAGTTTCTCCAAGTAAGTGGCCGACGGCGACAAGCGCCGGGACCACCTCCGCGGCCGCCAAACGGTCGTCGGCCTGCGTCCACAAGCGATGCGCTTCGCTGTATGCCTCCGCGGCGGTCTCGTTGTCGTCGATCGCCGCTGCCTCGGCGCCAAGAGCGGCCAAGGCAGCGGCGTGCTCACCCGGACTCGTTCCGGACGGCAGGTTGCGCAGCGCGCGCCGGTACAGCTGGAAAGCCTCGCGGTGCGAGGAAACATCGGCCGCTTCGCGGGCAGCGAGCAGCGCGTGAAGGTAGGCCTGCCGGCCGAGGGTGGCTTGATCGAAGTGTGCGGACACAAACGCGTTGTTGTATCCGCGGTCGACCCCCGCGGTGGCTACTTGCTCGTGCAGTTGCCGGCGGCGCGGGAGTGAGACCTCGCCATACAAGGCGTCGCGGATCAACGCATGTCGGAAATCGAAGGTCACCCCGTCGTGTCGGGCCTGCACCAGATAGACCGACTGGAGACTGCGCACACATCGATCGACCTCATCGGCGCTACGACCCGTGACCGCGGTCAGTAGGTCGAAGTCGAACGATCGACCAATGACCGCGGCAGCCGCAGCGACCTCACGTGTCGTCGCCTCGAGGCCCGCGGCACGGCGCAGGATCGCGTCAGCCAGCGTGTCGGGCACGTACGCACTCGCGGTTGCGTCGTCGATGTCCTTGAGTTCCCAACCCTCGTCAACACGGTCGTCGTTGCGTGTCGCAGCCAGCAGTTCCTCGATGTGCAAAGGGATGCCGTCGCTGCGCTGATGAATCGTGGCAACGACCTGTGTCGGCGCAATGTGCCCGAGCAATGCGTTCGTCAAGGTCGCCGTCTGCGCGAGGCTGAGGCGGGCAAGGCGCACTTCCTCGGCGAGGCGCTGCGGCAAGAGTCGAGTGCGCACCTCGCGCATCGGCGTCCCGGCGTACAGCTCGTCGCTTCGGTACGCCCCGACGACCAGCATGTTGCGCGAGGAAAGCCGTGCGGCGAGCCGACCCACGACCTCCAGACTCAGCTGGTCAGCCCAGTGCAGATCATCGAGGACGACGAGGAGTTGGCGATCGCTGTCGAGGTCGCCGAACGCGTCGGCCAGGTCGTGCACGAGAAGCCGGCGTCGCCGGTGCGGATCACCCTCGGTGCCGACGAGACCTCGTAAGCGCGCCGAGATAACCTCGCCCACCTGGTGCGTGGCCGGGTCGGCCCCTCGACGGAGGTCGTCAACCAGATCCAGGAGAAGGGCGCCGGAAGCCTCCGCGTCGTCGGCAAAGGCCGCCGCCCGCATCACGGCAAAGCCCAGCTCCTGCGCGCGGCTGGAGATGGTCGCGAGCAACCGACTCTTGCCAATCCCTGCTTCGCCCGCGACGAACAACAACTCGCCGCGGCCAGCCACGGTGTGCGCCAGCCTGCGGTCGACGAGCGCGAGTACCTCATCGCGACCGACTAGGGCCGCTTCCGCGGCAGCCTCGTGACCCCGCACGGCAACCTCCGAGGGTCACGGTAGCTCGACCAACGAAACCCCGGTTAGGGCAAATGACCTACGCCGCGGCTGTTCCGAAGGTTAGGTCGGCCGCCCGATGCGAGACGCTCGCCGCCTGCCAGAGGCTGAGGCGGTCGCTCCAACCACGAGGATCGAAAGGAAATCCGATGGCCACATTCATGGACGTACACAGCGGATTCGTTGGCGTCACCGAGGACCAGCTTCGCGAAGCTCACGAGCGTGACCTCGCGATCGAAAACGACGAAGGCGTTCATTTCGAGCGGGCATGGCTCGACCCCGAGCTCGGCAAGGTCTTCTGCCTATCGACCGGACCGTCCAAGGAGAGCGTGATGC
>DASRZB010000042.1:0-10060 GCA_035653855.1 Acidothermaceae bacterium
GAGCAGGTCGAGACAGAACATGGCCATCCACGCGGTGCCGTCGCTTTGCTCTAGCTCTCCGGCATCGGGTGATAGCCGTGAACGATCGAACGGGCCGATGTTGTCGAGACCGAGGAACCCACCCTGGAAGAGATTGTTGCCGTCGTGGTCTTCTTGGTTGACCCACCAGGTGAAGTTGAGTAGCAGCTTGTGGAACGCCCGCTCGAGGAAGTCGTAGTCGGTTCCGCCGGACACCTCGAAAACCCGCAATGCAGCCCACGCATGTACCGGTGGATTTACGTCGGAGAAGTTCCACTCGTACGCAGGCAGCTGGCCATTCGGGTGCATGTACCACTCGCGCAGCAGCAGCAGAAGTTGCTGTTTCGCGAACGACGGGTCGGCGTGCGCGAGCACGACGCAGTGGAACGCGAGGTCCCATGACGCGTACCACGGGTACTCCCACGTGTCGGGCATCAGCAGCACGTCGTGGTTGTTCAGGTGCGTCCACTTGCCGTTGCGGATGTCGCCGCGGCCGCGTGGCGGTGGTGGGCCTGCCGGATCGCCGTCGAGCCATCGCTGCACGTCGTAGTGGTAGAACTGCTTGCTCCACAGCATGCCCGCAATCGCTTGCCGAACAACGGCAGCTTCGCCCTCGGTGACGGTGCCCGACAACGCCGCATAGAACTGGTCGGCCTCCGCCTCCCTGGCCGCGAGCACCGCATCGAAGCCCGACCCCAGGTCGGCACCAGCAACCGCCCCCGCCTGCAGCCGCAACTTGATCACCCGCGTCTCACCTGCTGCCAACTCCAGCCGATACCGCAACGCACCCTTCGTGCCGTACCCCTGCGGGTTCACGGTCGGTGTGCCGTGCACGACGTAGTCGCCGATGCCGTCCTTCGGATACGCCGGCCCCGCCACCCCGTACAGGCGCTGCGTGTTCGTCTCGTTGTCGCACGCGAGCGCGCCGACGAAATCGGTCGGTGCGCCGGTCAAGGTCAGCGTCCCGATCCTTTCCTGGACGGCGATCAGTGCCGACCCTGCAGCCGTGATCCTCGGTTCGGGCAAGGCCTTCGACAGCCCCCAGCGCCAGGTATTGCGGAACCACAGCGTCGGCAGCACGTCGATCGTCGCGGTGTTCGGACCCGCGTTGCGAACGCTGATCCGCATGCATAAGTCGTCGACGGCGGCCTTCGCGTAGTCGACGGTGATGTCGAAGTACCGGTTGTCGAGAAACGCCGTCGTGTCGTCGATCTCGTACTCGGGTTCCAGCCGCGACCGGCGGCCGTTCTCCGCTATTAGCTCGTCATACGGGAAGGCCTGCTGCGGGTAGTGGTACTGCCAGCGCATCCAGGAATGTGACGGCGTGCCATCGACGAACCAGTAGCGTTCCTTGACGTCCTCGCCGTGGTTGCCCTGGCTGTTCGTCAGCCCAAAGAGCCGTTCCTTCAAGATCGGGTCGTTGCCGTTCCAGAACGCGAGGGCCAGGCACCACGTCTGGTCGGAGTCGCAGAACCCGGCCAGCCCGTCTTCGTTCCACCTATAGGTATGGGACCGAGCGGCGTCGAAGGGAAAACTCGCCCACGCATCGCCGTCCGCGCTGTAGTCCTCGCGCACGCTGCCCCAGGCCCGCTCCGACAAGTAGGGGCCCCACCGCCGCCAGTTGGCACGGCCGGCGTCAGTTTCGCGAATCCGCAACCGCTCGGCGTCCATCTCGGTCATGGGCTAACTGTCCCATCCCGGTAGGCTGGGTTTGCGTCAGTCCGCCCCGACCATCGCCCCTGGAGCGCCCGTGACCCGCGTCGTCGTCGACGTCATGCTCAAGCCGGAGATTCTCGACCCCCAGGGACAGGCGATTCTCGGTGCGCTTGGCCGGCTCGGCAGGTCTGGTGTCGCGTCAGTGCGGCAGGGCAAGCACTTCGAAATCGAGTTGGACGGCGAGGCGGACCCAGCTGCACTAGCGCAGGTCGAGGAGCTGGCAGCGAACTTCCTGTCGAACCCGGTGATCGAGGATTTCGTTGTGACGGTGGGTGCCTGATGACCGTGTCGGTCGGCGTTGTGACGTTCCCGGGATCGCTCGACGATCGTGATGCCCTGCGCGCGATTGCCGCGGCCGGAGCCGAGCCGATTTCCTTATGGCACAAGGACCCGTCGCTACACGGCGTCGATGCGGTCGTGCTGCCGGGCGGGTTTTCTTATGGTGACTACTTGCGATGCGGCGCAATCGCCCGGTTCTCGCCGGTGATGGATTTGATCATCGCCGGCGCGCGCGACGGCCTCCCGGTGCTGGGCATCTGCAACGGATTCCAGGTGCTGTGCGAAGCGCATCTGCTGCCCGGGGCGCTGACGCGCAATGTCGACCTGCACTTCCAGTGCGTCGACCAGGTGTTATCGATGGAGAACACCGAGACCGCCTGGACGAATGGGTATGCCCAGGGGTCGCGGGTCGTCATCCCGATCAAGAACGGCGAGGGCTGCTTCGTCGCATCCGCATCGACGCTCGACGAGCTCGAGGCGGAGGGCCGCGTCGTCGCGCGCTACGTCGGAGCCACCCCCTCCCATACATCGCCTGGCTCCGCCAGCCCGAATGGCTCGATGCGCGACATCGCCGGCATCACCAACGAGCGCGGCAACGTGGTTGGTTTGATGCCACACCCCGAGCACGCGATCGATCCACTCACCGGGCCGAGCTCCGACGGGCTGACCTTCTTCACCAGCATCGTCAAGGCGCTGATTGCCGCGTGACGATCGATTCGGTCAGTCACGCCGCCTCGACGCCCGACGTCGTCCTGCCGTTTGCTGCTCTTGGTTTGAAGGACGACGAGTACGCACGGATCGTCGAGATCCTCGGTCGGCGGCCGACGTCGTGCGAGTTGGCGATGTACTCGGTGATGTGGAGTGAGCATTGCTCCTACAAGTCGAGCAAGCGGCACCTAAGGCAGTTCGCCGAGCGAATTCCCGTGCAGGCTAAGGACATTCTGCTTGTTGGCATGGGCGAGAACGCGGGCGTCGTCGACGTCGGCGAGGGCTTTGCCGTGACGTTCAAAGCGGAGTCGCACAACCACCCGAGTTACGTCGAGCCGTACCAAGGTGCCGCGACCGGAGTCGGCGGCATCGTGCGCGACATCTTGACGATGGGTGCGCGGCCGGTCGCTGTCATGGATTCGCTGCGGTTCGGCCCCGCCGATGCTGCGGATACCTTGCGTGTGCTGCCGGGTGTCGTTGCGGGCATCGGTGGTTATGGCAACTGCCTTGGGCTGCCGAACATCGGCGGCGAGATCGTGTTCGACCCGTCGTACTTGGGCAATCCGCTGGTGAACGCGTTAGCGGTCGGTGTCATGCGAACTGACGGCATCAAGCTCGCAACTGCTCCCGGGCCTGGCAACAAAGTGGTGTTGTTTGGCGCGCGCACTGGTGGCGATGGCATCGGCGGGGCTTCGGTGCTGGCGAGTGCGACGTTCGAAGCCGAGGGACAACGCAAGCGCCCGAGCGTGCAGGTCGGTGACCCGTTCGCCGAGAAGGTGCTGATCGAGTGTTGTCTCGAGATCTTCGCGGCGGATCTCGTTGCTGGCATTCAAGATCTCGGTGCCGCGGGGCTTTCGTGCGCGACCTCCGAGCTCGCATCGGCTGGCACCGGTGGTATGCGGATCGTGCTCGACACCGTGCCGCTGCGTGACCCGACGCTTGCTCCGGAAGAGATCCTCATGAGCGAGTCGCAAGAACGTATGTGTGCGGTCGTCGAACCGTCGAAAATCCCTGCGTTTATGGAGATCTGCGCCAAGTGGGACGTCACCGCGACCGTCATCGGCGAGGTCACCGACGGCGACCGGCTCGACATCTACTGGCGCGACGAGCTGGTTGTCTCGGTGCCGCCGCGCACTGTTGCCCACGAGGGTCCGGTGTACGACCGGCCGACGTCTCGGCCCTTGGATCTCGACGCGCTGAGCGCCGACGATCCGGTGTTGCTGCCGCGGCCTCGGTCACGCTCTGACCTTTTGGAGACGCTACTGCAGCTCGTCGCATCGCCGGACCTGGCCGACAAGTCGTGGGTCACCAATCAATATGACCGCTACGTGATGGGCAACACGACGCTGGCGATGCCCGACGACGCCGGCATGATCCGGGTCGACGACTCGACCAACCTCGGTCTCGCGCTCGCACTCGACGGCAACGGTCGCTACACGCGACTGGATCCGTATTTCGGAGCTCAGCTCGCACTTTGCGAGGCGTACCGCAATGTGGCTGCATCCGGCGCGGTGCCGTTGGCGATCACCGACTGCCTGAACTTCGGCTCGCCCGAAGACCCCGAGGTGATGTGGCAGTTCACCGAGGCGATCCGGGGCATCGCCGACGGCTGCGTGGCACTGGGAATCCCCGTGACCGGGGGCAACGTGAGCTTCTACAACCAGACCGGCTCGACTCCGATCAACCCGACGCCCGTGATCGGCGTGCTCGGCGTGATTTCGGACGTGCGGTTGCGCCGGCCGATCGGGTTTGCGGCCGACGATGAGCAGATCTTCCTGCTCGGCGCGACGCGCGAGGAGTTCGGCGGGTCGGAGTGGGCGCACGTTGTGCACGCGCACCTCGGTGGCCACCCGCCCATCGTCGACTTCGACGCCGAGATTGCTCTCGCTGCGGTCCTGCACGAAGCGACCGGTGTGGTGTCGGCGGCACACGATCTCTCGGACGGCGGGCTGGCGCAGGCCCTCGTCGAGTCGTGCCTTCGGGGTGGTCGCGGAGCACGGATCAGCTTGCCGACCGACGTCGAGCCGTTCGTGGCGCTGTTCTCCGAGTCAGCGGCCCGTGCTCTCGTCGCTGTTCCTGCTGATCGCGTCGGCCAGCTGACGTCGCTGGCCGCAGCCCACGGCGTCCCGCTACTGTCGCTTGGCACTACTGGCGGCGAAACCCTCGACATTGCAGGCCAATTCGCGGTCGATCTCGCGGCGCTTCGGGCGGCTGCTACGGGCACGTTCGCCGCGCTCTTTGGCTGATGCGAGTCAACCCCTGGGCGGACGCCGGGGTGGCGTGCGTCGCGCAATGGGTTCGGGTCGCGGATGCTGTCGCTGCGCTGCCGGACGACGGGTTCGACGTGCCGACCGGATTGCCGGGATGGCGGGTCAGCGAGTTGGTCGCGCACCTCTCGATGTGTGCGGGCTCACCGGCGCGATGGCTGACCGAGCCGACCCCGGATCGTGCGGAGGCAACCGTCGCCGATTACCTCCTATGCCTTCGCGCGGCGGCGCCGTCTGTCGATGAGCGGACGCACACGCTTGCGGCCGGTCAGTCGCCGGCTCAGCTGCGGGCTGCCGTGCGGGCGGCCGTCGATTCGTTGCGCGATGTTGTCGCCGAGACGGATCCCGCGCGGGTGATCCCCACGCGGTTGGCGCCGATGCGGTTCGACGACTTTCTGGTGACCCGATGCGTCGAGGGCGTGGTGCACGGACTCGATCTGTCGCCTGCCGCCGAGTCCAACGCGGGAGCGTTGCGCCTGGCGACCCGAGCTCTGCTGGCTGCCCTGGTCGCGAAGGCGCCCGGACACACGGTCGAGGTCAGGGTGCCGCCGATCGCTGCTGTGCAATGCGTCGAGGGCCCGCGTCACACCAGGGGCACGCCGCCCAATGTGGTCGAACTCGATCCGCTCACCTGGGTGCGGCTCGCGGCGGGACGACTGCCATGGGCAGAGGCTGTCGGCGACGGCCGGGTGCGGGCCAGCGGAGAGCGCAGCAACATCAGCGCGCTGCTGCCCATCCTCTAGCGCGGCAGGGCCGCCACTTCGCATCCCGGGTGGTCGTTGGCGTGACCGTTTTGACCGGTTCGGACAGCCACCAGGGGTGCGAAGAGAGTTCGGAGCTCGCGATCACACGTGTGTGCGCGTATCTCGAAACTCGTAGGCGCTCCGCCGGCTCGGCGAGTGAGCTTGCTGACTTCGCATCCCCTATGGCTATAACAGCGGCCGTTTTGCCCGGTTCGGACAACCACACGGGATGCGAAGAGGGTCAGGCAGGTTCTACGCCTGCAGGTTCTCGGCTAGTACTGAGCGTTGGGTCGGCAGGGCTGCTTCGTAGCGCCTTCTCCAGCGCGCAGGTCACCCGCGCGTACTGTTCGGGCAGGGTGCGCCACTGATCCACCACGGGCGCGACCTCAGGCATTGGCTGGGCGGGACAGCTAGCCGCCGTTGTCCACAGCTTGAACTCTCTGCACAGCTTGAGTTGTACTGGCCCGCGCGGGGTTCCGCGCGGGCCAGACTCATGCGATGGAGAAGGGCTGGTACGACGGGATCGCCGAGGGTGTCAGGCTTCAATCGACGGCGGACGACGAGGGCGGCACGTGGGTGCTCTTCCTCGACGAGGATGCGCGTCCTGTCAACGCAATGGCGCTGCCGGCCGAGGAGCTTGGGCCACTGGAACTCGACGGGCTAGTCCAGGTTGTCGACGGTGTCGACGCGCCCGCAGTCGTCGTTGCGGTACCGCGATCGGATGGCCAACCGCGCGCCGAAGACTGGCGACTGTGGGAGGAATTGCGAGCGCGGATGTCCGTCGCTCGGCCCGAACTGATCGACCTGGTTGTGGTCGGTGAGCTTTCGTGGTGGGCGGCCGTAGGTGCGAGCTGATGGCAGTAAAGTGCCAGTCATGGAACTGCGTGCGCCCGCTGGCGGCGTCCTCGTCGTGCCGATGTCTCGCGAAGAATTCGACGCGCTGCCCGAGATGCCGCACGCCGAGTGGTGGGACGGTGCGTGTGTTGTGACCGGCGGGACTACGTACCGGCACGCCAGAACAGTTTCGGCCGTCGGTGCACGCTTGAGTGCCGCGCTACTAGGCCGCGATCTCGACGTCCTTGCGGGCGCCGGCTGGCGGCTGCCGGACGCTGAGTTCGCGCCGGATATCGCGGTGGCGGCGCCCGGTCCGCCTGACGAGTTGCTGAGCAGCCCGCCGTTGCTCGTGGTCGAGGTGCTCTCAAGGTCGACGCGCCACATCGACCTGGGTCGCAAGCGTGAGCTTTACGCGGCGGGCGGCCTGCCCTGGTACTGGTTTGTCGATCTTGCTAACAACGAGCTCGTGGTCCTGCGCAACGACGCTGGCACCTTCGTTGAAGTGCAACGAGTGACCAGCGGGACGACGATTGGTCCCGTCGAGATCACTCTGACGGTCGCCGACCTCTAGCGCACGATCTCAAGACATCGGCGAGGAGTCGGCCGATCCGCTCGCACGGCCCGTACACTGGGAGCAGATCGTTCGACCCACTCCTCCGCTCACTCCTCGCGATCTCTCCAAGGGAGCCCAGCAGGTGCCTCGTGGCGACGGCCGGCTGAATCACGATCTCCTCGCTGAAGACAAGGGTCCGCAAGACGCCTGTGGCGTGTTCGGCGTGTGGGCCCCCGGTGAAGAGGTGGCTAACCTCACCTACTTCGCGCTCTACGCACTCCAACATCGCGGCCAAGAATCGGCCGGCATCGCGGTCAGCGACGGCAAGAAAATCCTTGTCTACAAGGACATGGGCCTGGTTTCGCAGGTGTTCAACGAGTCGAACCTCGCCACGCTCAAGGGCGACATCGCGATCGGCCACGCCCGCTACTCGACGTCCGGCTCATCGGTTTGGGAGAACGCCCAACCCACGTTCAGGTCGACCGCGATCGGCAGCATCGCCCTCGCGCACAACGGCAACCTGACCAATACTGGTGATCTTGCGCAACTCGTCGAGAAGGCGCAGGCCGACAGCGGCGAGATCGCGTTCGACCGGCGGCCGCTGCGCTCGACGTCCGATACAGACCTGGTCACGTCACTGCTCGCGAGCCACCCCGATCGCAGCCTCGAGACCGCCGCGGTCGAGGTGCTGCGGCAGGTCGAGGGCGCGTTCAGTTTCGTGTTCATGGACGAGAACACGTTGTATGCCGCGCGTGACCGCTACGGCGTGCGGCCACTGTCGCTCGGCAAGCTTGATCACGGCTGGGTCGTAGCCAGTGAGACCGCCGCGCTCGACATCGTCGGCGCTTCCTTCGTTCGCGACATCGAGCCGGGCGAGCTGCTCGCCATCGACGAGAACGGCCACCGGTCGGTGCAGTTCGCGGAGCCCGATCCGAAGTTCTGCGTCTTCGAGTTCGTGTATCTGGCGCGCCCCGACTCAAGCCTTGACGGTCGCAGCGTGCACGCGACGCGCGTCGAGCTGGGCCGTCAACTCGCGCGCGAAGCGCCGGCCATCGCCGACCTCGTCATGCCGACCCCCGACTCCGGCACGCCGGCCGCGATCGGCTACGCCGAAGAGTCCGGAATCCCTTATGCCGCCGGTCTTGTCAAGAATGCGTACGTCGGCCGCACGTTCATCCAACCGTCGCAGACGTTGCGCCAACTCGGCATCCGGCTGAAACTCAATCCGCTGCGCGACGTCATCCGCGGCAAGCGTCTCGTCGTCGTCGACGACTCCATCGTGCGTGGCAACACGCAGCGCGCCGTCGTCCGCATGTTGCGCGAGGCAGGTGCAACTGAGGTGCATGTTCGCATCTCCTCACCGCCGGTGAAGTGGCCGTGTTTCTACGGCATCGACTTTGCGACGAGGGCTGAACTCATCGCGAACGGCTTGACCGTCGAGGAGATCCGGACGTCGATCGGTGCCGACTCGTTGTCCTACGTCTCACTCGACGGGCTGGTGGCAGCGACGACACGACCGAAGCAAAACCTCTGCCGCGCCTGCTTCGACGGGGAGTATCCGACGGCACTGCCCGACCCGCGTTTTATGGGCAAAGAGCTACTCGAAATCACGCCGGTCGAGGCCTTGCTGGCCACCGTGCCGTCAGTCGGCGGGCGCGCTTCACTCAGTGACGTTTCGCTTGGACACACTGCGCTCGAACATCCGTGACGTGAGCGACCCAGACTCCGTTACTTACGCCGCCACCGGTGTCGACATCGAGGCGGGTGACCGTGCGGTCGAGTTGATGAAGGCGTCGGTGCGCAAGGCGTCGCGGCCCGAGGTAGTCGGTGGTCTCGGCGGCTTCGCGGGGCTCTTCCGCTTCGACGCGGCGCGTTACCGCCAGCCGTTGCTGGCGACCTCGACGGACGGCGTCGGCACCAAGGTTGCCATCGCGCAGGCGATGGACAAGCACGACACCATCGGCATCGACCTCGTTGGCATGGTCGTCGACGATCTCGTCGTGTGCGGTGCCGAGCCGCTGTTCATGACCGACTACATCGCGTGCGGCAAGGTCGTGCCCGAGCGCATCGCGGCGATCGTCGGGGGCATCGCCGAGGGGTGCAGGCAGGCCGGCTGCGCACTGATTGGTGGCGAGACTGCAGAGCACCCTGGATTGCTCGGCGTCGATGAGTACGACCTTGCGGGTGCAGGTACCGGCGTTGTCGACGAAGACGCGGTGCTCGGCGCGCATCGGGTGCGCGACGACGATGTCGTGATCGCGATGGCGTCGAGTGGGTTGCACTCCAACGGCTACTCACTTGCCCGCCACGTCCTGCTCTCGCGCGCCAGGCTGGCCCTCGATGCGCACATCGACGACTTGGGCCGCACGCTCGGCGAGGAGTTGCTTGTGCCGACGCGGATCTACAGCCTGGATTGCCTCGCATTGATCAACGCGGTCGACGTCCACGCGTTTTCGCATGTCACGGGCGGCGGGTTGGCCGCGAACCTCGACCGTGTGTTGCCGGTTGGGGTCGACGTCGAAATCGATCGGACGACGTGGGCAGCTACGCCGATCTTTGCGCTGATCCAGCACCTCGGCGACGTCGCCACTCCGGAGCTGGAGCGCACCTTGAACATGGGCGTCGGGATGGTCGCGGTGGTTGCGGCAGCGGACGCCGACCGCGCGCTCGAGGTCTTACGCGGACGTGGTGTGACGGCCTGGGTCGCCGGGCACGCACACGCTGGCGACGGCCCGGGCCACACCACCCTCGTCGGCACTCACCGAAGCTAAGCGCGGGCGGACTAGGCGTGCGAAGGCCGAGCAGTGGGGACGGCGGGTGGCGCGCCTAGTGGGCAGCGGCTAGCGGGAGCCGGAAGCTCCGTACTTGCCGTCGAGGTCGTCGTCCTCGTCGTCTTCATCGTCGGAATCAGAGTCAGCGTCGAACTCGGCGTCCGTCTCGTC
>DASRZB010000043.1:0-3669 GCA_035653855.1 Acidothermaceae bacterium
CGCAACTCGCCAATGCCGAGGATCGCCAGCGCAACCCATACCAAGGCGAAGCCCGCCAACTCCGAACCCGACAGCGCTTCGTGCCGCAGGAAGATTCCGATCAGGAACTGCAGCACGGGAGTGATGTACTGCAGCATCCCCATGACGCTCAGGGGCACCCGACGTGCGGCCGCCGCGAAGAACAGCAGCGGAACACCGGTGACGATGCCCGACGATATGAGCAGCAAGTCCATGCCAGCCGAAACGTGGCCGAACGATCCATACCCTTGTGCGTTCGCGAACAGGAGATACGCAATGGCGGGTGCTGCCATCACCGAGGTCTCGACCGCCAGGCTCTCGAGTGCGGGTGTGCGGGCGATCTTCTTGACCAGGCCGTAGCCGCCGAAGCTCGCCGCGAGTGTGAGCCCGATCCATGGCACCTGCCCGTACCCGACGGCGATGACCAGCACCGCCGCGATACCGACGATGACGGCAATCCACTGCGTTCGTTGCAAGTGTTCCTTGAGGACAAGCACGCCTAGTCCGATGTTGACCAGCGGCGTGATGAAGTAACCCAGCGACGACTCGACGACGTGACCGGCATTGACCGCCCAGATGTAGACACCCCAGTTGACGCTGACGAGCACGCCGGCGAGCATCAGCAACCCGACTCGCTTGAGGTCGTGTCGAAGCTCGCCAACGAACGCCCATCGCCCGCGAGCGGCTAGCAGCACGCCGATGAATACCAATGACCACAGCATGCGATGGGCGAGAATCTGTATCGCCGGTGTTGGGTCAAGCAGCGGCCAGTACAGCGGGAACAAGCCCCAGATGGTGTAAGCAACGAGGCCGAATACAAACCCTCGTCGCGTATCTGGCATAGGACCAACCGTAGCTGCAGCACCTACCGCGGGCTCAACGAGATTCGGTTAGTCCTGTACTCCGGTATCCGGAGGCGCGGACGCGACTGACTGGATTGGTCCGCCGCCGGTGCCGGGCTTGCCGCGGCTGGCCTGTGCCAAATGGGTAGCCGACTTGGCAGCCAGCCGTTCCGCCTCGGTCAAAGCGAGCGACCTGCTCAGGCCGTAGACATAGATGCCAGAGAAGTAATCGCCGTCGAACTGGTACACGACCGCCTGCCACGGCAGATTCAACTGACCCGTCGGGTCGGTGACGTGGTAGCTCAAGATGATCTGCCGCGCCACAAGTTCGCTGTCAGCGCCCGCGCGCTGCACCTGATCGTTGATGTAACCATCGGTCGTCGACGATGGCGGGCAGGTTGAAACAGCTTTCTGAAGCTCGGCCCATGCACGGGCGGTGCCGCCCTTTTGGTAGTGCACAAATTCGTTGCCCGCAGGCAACGCATCATTGCCGGTGTACTCCACCTGCACCCGCGTCATCCGCAGCGCCTCGCTGGTGTAGGTGAAGTTGCACCAATCCAGAGTCGCCTGGTTCGTGGTGTTACGGCCACCGTCGATGAGAAACATCATCGAATTCGCGCCGACCTCACCGGGAGCAAGCAGGTACTGATCCAGTGGACCTGAGGCGCTGCCCGGTACAGCGCCGCCCGCCGGTGCGGTCGGTTGCCCTGTCGACGGCGCAGCGGAGGGCAACAACGATTGCGGCGACGACGGTGGTGCTGACGATGGTGATGATGACGGCGAGGACTGCTGCGCCGCTGACCCCGTCGATGCTGGTGGTGAGCTCGCCGCGGGCGCGGCGGCCGCGGCCGACGGACCCGAGTGATGATGGGTGTCAAGCACCAACGCACCGACGCCCGAAGCTGCCAGCACCACAGTGACAACGACGACGGAAACCCAGATCAGCGTTCGCGACCTTCGGGGTGCGGGCGGATACTCGGGAGTGGCGAACGGACCGCCGCCAGGTGCTCCCGGAGCCGCCCACGGATTCGCCGGACCACCGTACGGACCGCCGTACGGACCCCCGTACTGACCAGCACGGGACTCGTCGTCGGTCATGGACTGCCCCGTTGCCTCGTGTCAGTTCGCGGCAGGCGGCGCGGCGCTTGCTTCAGTGATAGTCCAGGTGTCGCCGCCGGCCAGTAGTGCGGCGAGGTCGCCGGCGCCGTTTTTTGCGACTGCCTGGTCGAGTTGGGCTGTCATGAGGTCGTCGTAGACGGGCCGCTGCACGTCGCGGAACACGCCGATCGGTGTCATCGACAGGTTGGGTTTGGTGACGCGTGACAGCGCGAATGCGAGCGAGGGGTCGTCGTCGTGGCAATCGTGCACAAGGACGTCGGGAGAGTTGCCGTCGCAGACTTCAAGCGAGCCGGACGCCGATCGGCGCAGGCCGCGCAAATCGGTCTCGGTGCCGAAGGTGATCGGTTGGCCGTGCTCGAGCCGGATCAGGTAGTCGTCGCGAGTTTCCGGGGCCTTGAGAACTTCGAACGCGTCGTCGTTGAAGATGTTGCAGTTTTGGTAGATCTCCACCAGCGATGTCCCGCGGTGCTCGGTGGCCGCACGCAGCACGGCGGTGAGGTGCTTGCGGTCGGAGTCGATGGTGCGCGCGACGAACGTCGCTTCGGCGCCCAACGCCAATGACACCGGGTTGAATGGGAAGTCCAGTGAGCCCATCGGCGTCGACTTGGTGATCTTTCCGAGCTCAGAGGTGGGTGAGTACTGGCCCTTTGTCAGGCCATAGATCCGATTGTTGAACAGCAGGATCGTCAGGTTGATGTTGCGGCGCAACGCGTGGATCAGATGGTTGCCACCAATCGACAATGCGTCGCCGTCGCCAGTCACAACGAACACCGCAAGATCGGGCCGCGAGACAGCAAGACCAGTAGCGATCGCGGGCGCCCGGCCGTGGATCGAATGCATGCCGTAAGTGTTGAGGTAGTAAGGGAATCGCGATGAGCAGCCGATGCCGGACACGAACACGACGTTCTCGCGTCGCAGGCCGAGTTCGGGCAAGAACGCTTGAACGGCAGCCAAAATCGCGTAGTCGCCGCAGCCTGGGCACCAGCGGACTTCCTGGTCGGACTTGTATTCCTTGGCGGTCTGCGGACCGTCTGCTACCGGCACGAGATCGAAACTGTGCAGGTGCCCGTTCGCTTGGGTGGTGGTCATTTGCCCACCACGCTTGTCGTCGCGGCGTCGCCAATCGTCGCGGCGATGACGTCGGCGAGTTCAGCGGCCTTGAACGGCATGCCATTGACTTTGTCATAGGGGACCGCGTCGATCAGGAACTTCGCCCGGATCAGCAGCGCAAGTTGACCGAGGTTCATCTCGGGGATCAGAACCCGGTCATAGGCCGCAAGCACCTCACCGGTGTTGGCCGGGAACGGATTCAGATGCCTCAAGTGAGCTTGGGCGATCTTCAGGCCGCGAGCGCGGACCTGCCGGCAGGCCGCTCCGATCGGGCCGTAGGTCGAGCCCCAGCCAAGGACCAAGACCTCGGCCTCACCCGAGGGATCGTCGACCGTGAGCGGTGCGATGTCGCGCGCGATCCCGTCGACCTTGCCCTGGCGCAGCCGCACCATCAGATCGTGGTTGCCCGGATCGTAGGAGATATCGCCTGAGCCGTCGGCCTTTTCCAAGCCACCAACGCGATGCTCAAGCCCCGGCGTGCCAGGAACTGCCCACGCCCTTGCGAGTGTTTCCTCGTCACGCAGGTACGGCCAGAACTCCGGCTCGCCTTTTGCGTCGACGTGGTTCGGCACTGTCGCGA
>DASRZB010000044.1:0-4574 GCA_035653855.1 Acidothermaceae bacterium
GACGCCGTACCGTTCGCGCAACCTCGCGCCGATCGCCAAGGCCCATGGCGCGTGCACCTGCGCACCGAATGGTGAATGGACGACCACCCGCCAATCGCCGAGTTCGTCGCGGAATCGCTCGACGACGATCGTGTGGTCGTCGGGCAACTGGCCGGTCGCTTCGGTCTGTTCGGCCAGATAGGCAAGCAAATTCGACGCCGCCCAATCGTCGAGACCCGCGTCGAGCAGCCGCGTGTGTGCGACGGGACGCGGCAACGTCGAGAGCTCGCGAACGAAGGCACCTAGCGCACGGCCGAGTTCGAGCGGCCGACCCTGAGCGTCGCCATGCCAGAAAGGCAGCTTGCCGGGCACGCCCGGCGCGGGAATGACGAGCACTTGGTCGTGGGTGATCTCGACGATGCGCCATGACGACGAGCCGAGGGTGAACACCTCGCCGACGCGGGATTCGTAGACCATCTCCTCGTCGAGTTCGCCCACCCGTCGCGAGGCTCCGTCGCCGGCAAGGAAGACGCCGAACAGGCCGCGGTCAGGAATCGTGCCGCCGCTGGTGACCGCCAGCCGTTGCGCGCCGGGTCGGCCAGTGATGGTGCCTGCAACGCGGTCCCACACCAAACGCGGCCGCAGCTCGGCGAACTCGTCGCTCGGGTAGCGGCCGGCCAGCATGTCGAGCACTGCATCGAACGCTGACTGGGGGAGCGCCGCGAACGGCGCAGCACGTCGCACAAGCGTCAGCGCTTCGTCGACGTCCCACGTTTGCATCGCTGTCATGGAGACGAGGTGTTGCGCGAGTACGTCGAGCGGGTTGCGCGGGATGCGAATCGACTCGATCGCGCCGACCTTCATGCGCTCCGCGACGACAGCGGTCTGCACAAGATCGCCCCGGTACTTCGGGAAGATGACCCCTCGCGAAATGGCGCCCACTTGGTGGCCGGCTCGGCCGATGCGCTGGAGCCCGCTTGCAACGCTCGGTGGGCTCTCGACCTGCACGACCAGGTCGACCGCGCCCATGTCGATGCCGAGTTCGAGTGTGCTGGTCGCGACAACCGCGGGCAGCTGCCCGGACTTCAACATCTCTTCGGTGATGCTGCGTTGCTCGCGGCTCACCGAGCCGTGATGGGCTCGTGCGATCTCGGTCTCGCGGCCCCGCTCGAACCCGATGTCGTTCAGTCGATGGGTAAGCCGCTCAGCCAGACCGCGCGAGTTGGCGAACACGATCGTTGATCGGTGGGCGTCGATGAGGTCGGCGATGCGTTCTTCGACATGTGGCCAGATCGATTTGCGCGGTTCTTCGTCGGTGGCCTCGTCGGGAGAGTCCATGTCTTCGACCGGCACGACGACGGAGATGTCGAACGTCTTGACCGACGGTGGTTGGACGACGGTTGCCTGCCGCGGGCCGCTCAGGAATCGGGCGATCTCGTCGACGGGTCGGACCGTCGCCGACAACCCGATGCGTTGTGCAGGCTTCTCGAGCATGGCGTCGAGCCGTTCGAGGGACAGCGCGAGATGCGCGCCGCGTTTGGTACCAGCGACCGCATGCACCTCGTCGACGATCACTGTGTCGATGCCGAGCAGGGATTCGCGGGCCGCCGAGGTGAGGATCAAGAACAGTGACTCGGGCGTGGTGATCAAGATGTCGGGCGGCTTGGTTGTGAGCCTCCGGCGTTCGACCGCTGGGGTGTCGCCCGAACGCAGTGCTACCTCGACGCTCGGTTCGGGCAGCCCGAGGCGAGTCGCCGCGTGCCGCATGCCGACCAGGGGGGCGCGCAGGTTGCGTTCGACATCGACGGCGAGCGCCTTCAGCGGCGAGATGTAGAGCACCCGGCAGCGGCGAGCTGGATCTGCCGGAGTGGGCGTGGCGGTGATGCGATCGAGCGACCACAGGAAGGCCGCGAGGGTCTTGCCCGAACCCGTCGGTGCCACCACCAGCGTGTTCTCGCCGCGCCCGATGGCCTCCCACGCCTGCACCTGAGCTGGCGTCGGCGTCGCGAACGCCGAGCTGAACCACGCTCGGGTAACCGCTGAGAAGCCGTCAGGCAGGTCGGACGCCGATTGGCTGGCGTTCGGCGTCTTCTTCGGGCTCATACATCGATTCTGGACCAAGCCACCGACACTGGCTGAAGCTGTCGCCCGATCCCGCTAGAAGGTGACGACGCTCCAGGTCTGGCCGCCGTCTGTCGTGCGCCATAACTCAGTAGGTGACTGAAGCGCGCCAGTCACTACGAAGCCGATCTGCGTCGTAGTGAACCCGACAAAGGCTGCGTCAGGTTGCCCGCTCGTGTCCGGAATCGTGGGTGTCGTGACGGAGTGGCCAAGCGTCAAGATTCCGATGCTCGTGCCATCTGAGACCACCGCGTGTGACGAGTCGATGCCGCCGACCGACAGCGTCGTCGTCCGCACCATGCCCTGCCAGTGAACCGCGTTGTCTGCCGAAACGAAGACGCCACTCTCGTGACCAGACGTGCACCACGCCCACAACGATCCGTCCCCAGCGACTGAGAGTTCACCGCCACCGAGGGTTGGCATAGTCGCGCACGGGCCTGGTTGCGTCGTATGGTTGCCGCCGCCGTTGGTGATGCCGTACGTCTTTTGCTGACTACCGGAACCTTCAAGCACATAGGCGGTCTTGTTGATGACTGCCACGCTGGTTGGTCCGCCAGCCGGCGTCACGCCCAGGTCCACACGAGCCCAGGCGCTGGTTCCACTTGCTCCGTATGTCGCGTGATACAGGCTATACGTGTCTGTTCCATTGGCAATCACGTCGCTGATT
The DNA here is from genome assembly GCA_035653855.1 of Acidothermaceae bacterium. Taxonomy (GTDB): domain Bacteria; phylum Actinomycetota; class Actinomycetes; order Acidothermales; family Acidothermaceae; genus PALSA-607. The sequence goes on from DASRZB010000044.1 coordinate 2,768, forward strand.
GCCCATACATTTCCGCTGGCTGCCGCAAGGTCAACCACGCTGCCAGGTACGCCGGTCACGGGCGACCACGAAGTGCCGCCGTCCTCGGTCGCGAAGAGATTGCCGCCGTAGGCCCAACCGTTGTTGGTGTCGCCGAACCGAACATCGGAGACCATCGGCGTGCCTGGGGGCACCCTTGCGTTCATTTGCGCGACGAATGCCGCGGGATGTCCGACGGTCGTGAAGTGCTGCCCTGCGTCCGTCGTCTTCCTGATGCTTATGCCGTTCGGTCCGCTGTCGGCAGTGATGTATCCGAGCACCCAGTAGTCGTTCACGCTAATGGCGCTCACGGAAACGGGGTTGAAGACCTGGACCGGCGGGGTCGATGCGACAGCTGGTGCTGTTGGCACGACGACTGCGGTTGAAGCCACCGCACTCGGAATGACCGCCGGTGATGCGATTGGCGCAGAGGGGGACGCTGGCGGGCTTGATGAGACAGCGGCAGTTGGGCTTGGAGAGCCGTTGTGTGCCACCAGTGTCGAGCCGTGACCGTGGGGTCGTACCCCGATAGCGATGGCAGCGATCGCGATGATCGCCACTGCGCCGAGTGCACTTGCGCCAGTGCGTCGTTGCTGCCGCCGTCGCGCACCGGCGTGGATGCGATCAATCGCGTCAGGCGAAACGGGCACGCCGAGACCGCGAGAAGAAAGGACGTCGCGAAGTCGGCGCTCGAGCTCCTCGTCGCCGTTGTTGCTCATTGGCTCAGAACGTCACGGCGGCCCAGGTAGCGCCACCGTCCGCGGTCCGCAATAACTGCTGCACGCTGCTGTTTTCGGGCACGACGATCGCAAATCCCACGGCGGTAGTCGTGAACCCTACGAACGTCGAGTCAGAGATACCACTGACGTTTGTCCCCGTGAGCGCCCCGCTCGAGACCTTGCTTAAGCGTTGATTCGCCGCGTCGAAAACGACCGCGGTCGTGTCGTCGATCGCGCCGATCGCCGCGCCACTCTCCACGTCGGTCGCTCCGCCGGCCGTCCATGTCGCGCCCGCGTCCTTGGATACATACAAGCTCGCCCCGTTACCGTGCGGGCAGACTGCCCAGATCGCCTTCTTGGAGTTCGACAGCGAGCCGCCGAGGTCTTGCTCGCATGCTCCGGTGTGATCGGTGAACGGTTTCCCGGCCCCTCCGATGAGTACGTGCACCTTGTTGCCTGCACGAGCCGGACCGGATGCCATCAGGGTGACGGTGCCGTCCTGGTCGACGATGCTCGGCGTCGTCGAGCCGAGACTGATCGGCAACGCGACCGGGGCCCAGGCCTGGGGCCCCTTGCCGTAGCTCGTTGACCAGAGCGCGTACTGATCGCTGACCGCGGAAGGGCTCGCGCCGCTACTCGACGCTGTTTGCACGATCGCCCAGGCGGTGTTGTTCGCGGCTACGAGATCGACGACCCCACCTGCAACGCCGTTCACCGCCGTCCACGACGAGCCGGCATCCGTCGTCGAGAACAACGCCGAACCGAACACCCAACCGTCTTTCGCATCACCGAATCGGACCTGCGAAATGGTTGTCCCGCCGGCCGCTCCCTTGATTGGAGCTTGCGCGACTATTGCTGGGGGAGTCGTATCGGTGGTGAGGTGCTGGCCGCCATCGGCGGTTTGCTTGAGTGCCGTCGTGATGCCGAACCCGTCCGACGTCTTTGTCGTCGTGTACCCGAGCACCCAATAGTCGTTGAGGCCCGCAGCGCTAACGGACACCGGCGCAAATCCAGCGGGCTGTCCGGCGGCGGAGCTTTCGGATGCCAAAGGCTGGCGGAGCGGACTGAGG
>DASRZB010000045.1:0-4487 GCA_035653855.1 Acidothermaceae bacterium
CATTGCTATTCGACCAGACCATCATCGTGTACTTGACCTATGTGCTCATCGTCGCCGTCGACATCCTGCTCTTCCGCACCCGCTGGGGTTTGCGCACCCGCGCGGTTGGCGAGCATCCGAAAGCTGCTGACACGGTTGGCATCAACGTGCGCCGCACGCGCTATATCAACGTGCTGATCGGCGGCCTGCTTGCCGGCCTCGCCGGCGCATCCCTGACGATCGGTAACAGTTCGGGATTTGTGAAGAACATGACCGGCGGCCGCGGCTTCATCGCACTCGCTGCCGTCATCTTCGGCCGGTGGAGCCCGCGCGGCGCGGTGGGTGCCGCCCTGCTGTTCGGGTTCGCGACCTCGTTGCAAACCGTGCTGTCGTTCATCGGCACGCCCGTTCAGATCCCATCAGACTTCCTCGGCATGCTGCCGTACCTCGCGACTGTGTTCGCGGTGGCCGGGCTGGTCGGACGAGTACGCGCGCCGGCGGCCGACGGCGAACCGTACGAGGGCCGATGAACGTCGAGGTCAACTGGCCGGCGTTGCGCACTGCGGCTCAGGCTGCGATGACGCTGGCGTACGCGCCGTACTCGGAGTTCGCGGTTGGTGCTGCTGCCCTCGTCAATGACGGTCGGATCGTTGTCGGCTGCAACGTCGAGAACGCGTCGTACGGCCTCACGCTGTGCGCCGAGTGCGGGGTGGTTTCCGCACTGTCGACGTCGGGCGGCGGGCGGCTCGTCGCGCTGGCTTGCGTCGACGGCGCCGGCGCGGCGCTGATGCCGTGCGGTCGTTGCCGGCAGCTACTGTTTGAGCACGGCGGCGCAGACATGCTGATCGACCACCCGTCGGGTCCACTGCCGCTTTCCGACCTGCTGCCGCACGCGTTCGGGCCTGACGACCTCGGCCCTTCGCCGACGGGGGCCTGACCGTGGATGTCGTCGACCTCATCCGTTCGAAGCGCGACGGGAGCGTTCTGCACGACGACGCGATCGACTGGGTGATCGCCGCCTACACCCGCGGCGAGATCGCCGAAGAACAGATGTCCGCGCTGCTGATGGCCATCTACTTCGTTGGCCTGACAGCGCCAGAACTCAACAGATGGACGGCGGCGATGATCGCCTCGGGGGAGCGGCTCAGCTTTCCCGGGCTCGGCCGACCGACGACGGACAAGCACTCGACCGGCGGTGTTGGCGACAAGATCACGCTGCCACTCACGCCGATCGTCGCTGCGTGCGGTGCGGCGGTACCGCAGCTCAGTGGTCGCGGTCTGGGGCACACCGGCGGCACCCTCGACAAGCTCGAGTCGATTCGCGGCTGGCGGGCGTCGATCTCCAACGAGGAGATGCGTACACAACTGCGCGATGTGGGCGCGGTGATCTGCGCGGCGGGCGGCGGGCTCGCGCCGGCCGACCGCAAGCTATACGCCTTGCGTGATGTCACAGCGACGGTCGAGTCCATTCCGCTGATCGCCAGCTCGATCATGAGCAAGAAGATCGCCGAAGGTACCTCCGCGTTAGTGCTCGACGTGAAGGTCGGCGTTGGTGCCTTCATGAAATCCCGCGAGCGCGCGCGCGAGCTTGCCACGACGATGGTCGGGCTCGGCACGGCACACGGCGTGAATACCGTGGCGCTACTGACGGCGATGGACACTCCACTTGGGCTCACCGCAGGCAACGCGCTCGAGGTGGCCGAGTCGCTCGAGGTACTCGCCGGCGGCGGACCATCCGATGTCGTCGAACTCACGCTTGCGCTCGCCCGCGAAATGCTCGCCGCCTGTGGTTTGACTGGCGGCAAGGATCCGGCCGACGCCATCGCCGACGGCTCCGCGATGGACTCGTGGAACGCGATGATCCGGGCGCAGGGCGGCGATCCTGCGGCGCCACTTCCTGTTTCGCCCCATCAGCACTCGGTCGTGGCATCGGCAACCGGTCGGGTGACCCGCATGGACGCCCTCGCCGTCGGCGTCGCCGCGTGGCGGTTGGGCGCTGGCCGCGCGCGCAAGGAGGACGCTGTGTCGTTCGGCGCGGGCGTGCAGATGCACGCGAAGCCCGGCGACATCGTCACCGCAGGCAGCCCACTGTTCACCTTGCACGCCGACGACGAGACACGGTTCGATCGTGCACTCGACGCACTGGCCGGTGCCGTAGACATCGCGGCCGCTGATGCCGACTGGTCGAAGCCAGCACTCATCCTCGAGAGGGTAGGTGGGTGATGGCGGCGACCCGTGAGCAAATCGCCCGCGCACCCAAGGCGCTGCTGCATGATCACCTCGATGGCGGCCTGCGGCCGGCAACGGTGATCGACCTCGCTCGTGCAGTCGGCTACCCGAAGTTGCCTAGCTACGATGCCGACGAGCTTGGCGCATGGTTCGTGCGCGCCGCGTCGTCCGGCTCGCTCGAGCTCTATCTCGAAACCTTCGCCCACACCTTCGGCGTCATGCAGACCGTCGAGTCGCTGGTGCGGGTCGCGGCCGAGTGCGCTGAGGACCTCGCCGCAGACAACGTGGTCTATGCCGAGGTGCGGTTTGCGCCAGAGTTGCACGTCGACGAGGGCCTGAGCCTCGATGCGGTCGTCGAGTCAGTGCTCGAGGGTTTCCGGATCGGTAGCGAGGGTCGCGGCATCAGGGTAGGGGTGCTGCTGACCGCGTTGCGGCATGCGGCGCGTTCCTTGGAAATCGCTGAACTTGCGATCCGCTACCGCGATGCGGGCGTGGTCGGCTTCGACATCGCCGGAGCTGAGGCGGGCTTTCCCCCGACTCGTCACCTCGACGCATTCCAGTACATGCAGCGCGAGAACGGCCACTTCACGATCCATGCCGGCGAAGGCTTCGGTCTGCCGTCGATCTGGGAAGCACTGCAGTGGTGCGGCGCCGATCGACTCGGCCACGGCGTGCGGATCGTCGACGACATCACCATGATCGATGGCGAACCGGTGCTCGGCCGGCTTGCCGCCTACGTCCGCGACAACCGAGTGCCGCTGGAGATGTGCCCGTCGTCGAACGTGCAGACCGGCGCAGCGCCCTCGATCGCCGAGCACCCGATCGGCCTGTTGCGCAAGCTCTATTTCCGGGTGACCGTCAACACCGACAACCGCTTGATGAGCGGGACGTCGATGGGTATCGAGTTCCAGAAACTGGTCGACGCTTTTGACTACTCACTCGACGACCTACAGTGGTTCACGATCAATGCACTGAAGAGTGCGTTCATCCCGTTCGACCAACGGCTCGCGCTCATCAACGACGTCGTCAAACCCCGGTACGCCGCGCTAAGGACTCCGGCGCCGCTACCGAACGATCTGGAGGCTTGACGTGTCGCCATTGGTAAAGATTTCCGACGAGGTCCGCACGGCCGTCGATGAAGGTCGGCCGGTGGTCGCTCTCGAGTCGACGATCATCGCGCACGGACTACCGCGGCCAGAGAACTTACAGGCGGCCCACGACTTCGAGGCGATCCTCACCGACGCGGGTGTGGTGCCGGCGACCATCGCGGTCATCGACGGCGTCCCGACTGTTGGACTCGGCGCCGATGAGCTCGAACGCATCGCACTGGAGGACATCCCGAAGGTCAGCAGCCGTGACCTCGCGGTTGCTGTTGGACGCAAGTCGAGCGGTGCGACAACTGTCGCGGCGACATCGACGTTGGCGGCACTCGCGGGCATCCGGGTCTTTGCGACAGGTGGCCTTGGTGGCGTGCACAGGGCCGCACACGAGTCGTTCGACGAGTCGGCCGACTTGGTCACCCTGTCACGCACTCGGATCACGGTCGTCTGCGCGGGGGTGAAGTCAATTCTTGACATCGCTGCGACCCTCGAACGTCTTGAAACGCTGAACGTGCCGGTCGTTGGTTACCGCACGAACCAGTTCCCCGCCTTCTATCTCACCGATTCCGGCTTCCCGCTCGAGTGGCGGGTCGACTCAACGGACGAGGTCGCCGCCATCATGGCGGCAGGTGACGAGCTCGGCACTCGCGGTGCGCTCATCGTCGCGAACCCAGTGCCGCTTGACCAGCAGCTCGATCCCGACGTCCATGACCGCTTGTTGATTCAGGCGCTGCACGCCGCCGACGAAGCCGGCTTGCGCGGCAAGGCGATCAGCCCGTTCCTGCTCGACTACTTCCAGCGCGAAAGTGGCGGCCGTTCCCTCGTCGTCAACCTCAGCCTGGCGAGGAACAATGTCGCGCTGGCCGGCGGTATCGCTATCGCATGGTCGGCTACAACCGCGGCGGCCACCGCTTGACGAGAGTGCTGATCGTCGGGGATGTCATTGATGACATCGTCGTCACGCCGCTTGGCAATGTCACCCGCGACAGCGACACGACCTCACTTATTCGCGCGACGCCCGGTGGCTCGGCGGCGAACCAGGCGGCCTGGCTTGCAGTCTCCGGCGTGAAGGTCAGTTTCGTCGCCAGGGTGGGTGCAGCGGACGTAGCGCGCCATCGCGCCGAGCTGTCGGCATTTGGCGTCGACGCGGAATTGATCGCCGACCCGGACGCTCCGACC
>DASRZB010000046.1:0-2564 GCA_035653855.1 Acidothermaceae bacterium
TCCCGTAGACCAGCGTGTAGCCCAGCGCGATGAGGGCGTACATCGACCCTCGGGTCAGCCCGAGGATCAGGTAGTCGAAGAACTGGGTCATGCCTGGATGTCCCTCCGGGAGAGCATCACGTCGGCGACAGTGTGTAGCAGAGTGCACCGGTGTTGCGAGAGGCGCCCCGGTATCCGAGTGAAATCGGATACCGGGGCGCCGTCGGCTAACCGCCTGTGCGGGTCGCGCCTACTGCTGCTTGGTGATGTCTCCGAGAAGGACGATGGCGCCGTTCTTCTGCTCGTACAGGTCGACCGTCGCCTGGGCGACCTCGCCGGTCGGGGTGAACTTCACCGTGGTGGTGATACCGGTGTAGTCCAACGCGTTGACTGCGGTCTCCACCGATGCGCGGGTGACTCCGCCCGCCTTCTGCGCTGCGGAGATAGCCGAGATCATGGCGTTCGTCGCGTCGTACGCCTCAGGTGAGTACGTCGACGGCGGGGTGTTGAACTTCGCCGTGTACGCCGTGTTGAACGCCGCGGCGGCCGGGGCCGTCGTCGCGTCGAGGCAACCACATGCGAAGTAGTACCCGTCACCGGCTGCGCCGGCAGTCGACGTGAACACGCTCGACTTTCCACCGTTGCCAGAGATCTCGAAGCCCTTGTACGACGCCGCCTGCAACGCCTTGGCCAGCAAGCCAGCCTGGGCGTCGTAACCGCCGTAGTACATCGCCGCGTCACCAGAGGCCGCGATCTTCGTCGCGATCGCGCTGTAGTCAGTGGTCGGTGCGATCGACTGGGTGTCGACCTTGACGCCCTTGGCCTTCAGCTCTGCCGCAACGACCTGAGCCACGCCGGCGCCGTACGTCGACGTGTCGTCGACAACGAAAGCCGTCTTGAACTTGGTCGCGAGGTAGTCGGCGGTCGCCTTACCCTCAATGCCGTCGGTCGGCACGATGCGGTGGAACGTCGTGAAGCCCTGGCTGGTCAGCGTCGCGTTGGTTGCCGATGGGCTGATCAAGGCGATGCCGGCCTGCGCGTACTTGGCACCAACGGCGGCAGTCGCACCCGAGAATGCCGGGCCGACAACCCCGACAACCGCCGGGTCCTGCTCAAGGGCAGCTTCGGCCGGAGGTGCGCCCGCGGCGGTGCCGAGGTCGTCCTCCTGCAGGACTGCGAGCTGGAAGCAGAGGTTCTTCGCTGCGTTGGCTTGGTCGACTGCCAGGTTGACCGCGTTGATCATGTTGATACCGAGCTGCTTGTTGTCGCCCGTGAGCGGGCCTTCGTAGCCGATCTTGTACGTGGTGCCGGTGCCGTTGCACGAGCCGCCGCCCGCGGAGGCAGATGCCGCCGCCGTGGGGGTCGTGCTGCCAAGGGCGCCGGTGGTCTTCTTGCTGCTCGAGCAGCCGGACAGAACCATTGCGCCGATGGCGCTAGCTGCCAGCACTGTCGTGAGGACTTTTTTCTGCACCGAGGTGCCTCCAACGAATAGACCGAATAGGCGCGCGGACATCTGCCGTGCGTGCTGAGGACTGCGTGGGACAGTAGCGGGAGCGGGCGCCTGTTGATAAATCCTGCTGCCTATAAGTTGCGGTCGTAACCAAATCTTATTCAGACGGTGACCGTGATGTCATGGTTTGATCGGTTATGACGGAATCGTTGGAGGCGGTGTGTCGGCGCCCTCCGACGCAATCACTGCGTCGGCAACTGTCCGCATCGAGACCCGCTGATCCATGGCGGACTGCTGAATCCACCGGAAGGCGTCGGGCTCGCTCAGCTGCCTCCTCGCCTGCAGGATGCCCTTGGCCCGGTCGAGGACTTTGCGGGTCGCCAGTTGCTCGGTCAGGTTTGAAACCTCAGCTCCCAGCGCCGCTGCCTCGGCGTAGCGGCTCATAGCCATCTCGATTGCCGGCATCAGGTCGGTGGAGCTGAACGGCTTGACCAGGTAGGCCATCGCGCCCGCGTCGCGGGCCCGCTCGACCAGATCTCGCTGGGAAAACGCCGTCAGGATCACCACCGGCGCGATCCCCGCGGCGGCGATGCGTTGCGCGGCGCTGATGCCGTCGAGCACCGGCATCTTGACGTCGAGAATCACCAAGTCGGGTCGCAGTTCTCGCGCGAGCGCCACAGCCTGTTCACCGTCGCCTGCCTCACCAACGACCTCGTAGCCCAACTCGTCGAGCGTCTCTTTGAGGTCGAGCCGGATCAGCGCTTCGTCCTCAGCGATGACCACCCTCGGCCGAGGGGGCGGTGCTGCGGCAGCGGTCGGCGTCCGCCCAGTCGTTTCAAGGCGGGACGGCGATTGGCGAGCCCTCGCGATGTCGGCGGGCGTGGGCACGTGCTTGCCCCCCGCGTCGTCCTCCCGCACGCGGCCAGCCTACCCGCAACGATAGATTGGCCCGCGCACTCCCAAGCCTTGCCGGGAAGCCGGCGACAGCCCCGGTAGCCCAACGGCAGAGGCAATGGTCTCAAACACCATCCAGTGTCGGTTCGAATCCGACCCGGGGTACCGAGCACAGCGAGCGGGGCGGATGAGAACCGCACCGTAAGCAGTGTCGGTTCGAATCCGACCCGGGGTACCGAGC
>DASRZB010000047.1:0-3220 GCA_035653855.1 Acidothermaceae bacterium
GATGTGGTTCGGCTCTGTCGCGAACGTCACCCGCAGATCGGGCAACAACTCGACGTCCGGCAATAACCATGGCTCCGAACCGTTCGCCAGGTAACCATCGGAGAGCAAGAACACCGGGGTCCGGTACTTGGTGGCGATACGCGCAGCTTCGAGTGCGGTCGCGTAGCAGTCCGACGGCGTGCTCGGCGCGACGATCGGCACCGGGGCCTCCCCGTTGCGGCCGAACATCGCCTGCAACAAGTCGGCTTGCTCGGTCTTGGTCGGCAACCCGGTCGACGGACCGCCGCGCTGCACATCCACGATGATCAGCGGCAGTTCGAGCATCACCCCCAGCCCGATCGCCTCGCTCTTCAGTGCCACCCCAGGACCAGACGTCGTGGTCACCCCCAGACTGCCGCCGAACGCCGCACCCAGTGCCGCCGTCACGCCCGCGATCTCGTCCTCTGCTTGGAACGTCCGCACCCCAAACGCCTTGTGCTTGGAAAGTTCATGCAAAATGTCGGACGCCGGGGTGATGGGGTAAGAGCCAAGGAACAGCGACAACCCAGTCGCCTTGCTCGCCGCGACCAGACCGTAGGACAACGCGAGGTTGCCAGAGATGTTGCGGTACGTGCCCGCCCTCATCGGTGCCGGCTTGATCTCGTACGAAACCGAGAACGTCTCCGTGGTCTCCCCGAAGTTGTAACCCGCCCGAAACGCCGTCACGTTCGCCTTCGCAACCGCAGGGGTCTTCGCGAACTTGCGCTCCAAAAACTCCAGCGTCGACTGGGTCGGCCTGTTGTACATCCACGACAGCAGACCCAGCGCGAACATGTTCTTCGCCCGTTCGGCTTCCTTCTTCGAGATATCGATGTCCTTCAAGGCCTCCACCGTCATCGACGTCAGCGGCACCGCAGAAACCCGGTACTCGCCCAGCGTGCCGTCCTCCAACGGATTACCCGCATACCCGATCCGCTGGCACGCACGAAGCGTGAACTCATCCGCGTTCGCGATAATGTCCGCACCCAGCGGCAGATCAGCGACGTTCGCCTTCAACGCGGCCGGGTTCATCGCGACCAGCACGTTCGGTGCATCCCCCGGCGTCATGATGTCGTGATCGGCGAAGTGCAACTGAAACGACGACACACCGGGCAAGGTGCCGGCCGGAGCCCGGATCTCCGCCGGGAAGTTGGGCAGCGTCGACAAGTCGTTGCCAAACGCTGCAGTCTCCGACGTAAACCGATCACCGGTCAGCTGCATACCGTCGCCAGAGTCACCGGCGAGGCGAATGATCACCCGGTCGACTTGCTGAACCTGCTTGCGAGAAGCTGGCCGAGACGCGGAAGCGGACGCTGATCGTGCGGGTGACACCGGGTGTCGAACCTCCTCGAGAGCGTCGATTCGCTATGGGAACGCTTTCGACGCGCGGCTTACATGGTACGTCGGTTCTGCGCTGCCCGATGGTCAGGTACCGCGGCGCGCGGGGCGATCTGGCCGATCACGGCCAGATCTGGCTCATCGTTGAGTGCTAGGAACAGCGCGCTGGCCAGCGTGACGACAAATCCAAGTGCCGACGGGACGACGAAGCCGCCCCTCGTCGAGTCACCGAGTACGAGCAACCCGACGGCCGACGCAGCGAGCGTTTCGACGCCGAACAAGGCGGCCGTGGCGATGGTGACGGGCGATCGCTGGAGAGCGGCGGCGAAAAATGCCGTGCCGGCGATTCCGAAGATCGCGAGCGCGTAAGCCGCTGGCGCGGTGAGGACCGCTCGCACCGAATGGGCGTCCGAGAGAATCCGCGAGGCGACGCCGGTGCCCGCGAAACTGACGCCGGAAATCGCGGCCAGGATGCCGCCCGCACGAACACTTGAACGGACGGCTGCCCATCGCAGCACGATCGCGCCGGCCACGACCACCGGTGCGGAAGCGATGACCAACCACCACTGTGCCGATCGCGAAACGGCTGTCGCTGCCTCCGCGATTGCCCCAGAGGCGAGCAGTACGAGTCCAATGCCCAGCCCGCCCAACGCAACGAGGCTGGGTCGCAGCAGTACGGTGCCAAGCACCCGTCGTCCGACCAAAGCTGTGACGCCTACGCTCGACGCGGCCGCACACTGTACGAGGAACAACGGCAGCCAGTGCAGCGCCACAACGGTGCAGCCGAAGCCGAGGGCATCGAGTGCGACCCCGGCGAGGTAGAGCGGGGAGACGACGAGCCTTCGGATCGAGCCGTCGGCCAACGAATCAGCCGGCTCTTCGGAAGCCCGGCGCACGGCGAGTCCTTGAAGCACGGACGCCACACCTGTCGTCAATGCGGCGCCCAGGGCTAGGAGCAGCCCGACGATCACGTTGCGCGACGAGTCAAGGTAATGCGGACGAACGTGAAGCGCAGGCCGATGCGCTTCCAGCGCACGGGCCGCCCGGGGTGGTCAGGGGAGAAAGAGCCGTCGAGGTCGAACCCCGCTTTGTCCGCGTGCTTAATGAGCTCCTCGATCTGTGCCGGGGAGAAAATGTGCACTGGCGCGCCATACGCGGTGTGACCGGTCGTGTCGGGCGGGTCCGCGTCGTAGTCGGTCGAAATCACCAGCACCCCGCCCGGCCGCAACAGCCGGGCGGCCTCTGCGAGGAATTCGGGGATCGGCACGCCGTGCTCGATCACGGACAGGCAGGTCACGGCGTCAAAGGAGCCGGCCTCGAATCGGGTCGCCGTCGCATCGCCGGGCTCGAACGCCACACAGCCGTCATGACCGTGATGTACGGGACGCCGAAACTCCAGATTGATGCCGACGAGATCTCGGAGTCCGTAGAGATAGAGCCAGATCAGCAGGGTGGAGTACCGAGCTGCCCCGGCGTCGAGCACTCGACCCGTTGGCCCCACCCGGGAGAGCACCGTCGAGGCCGCGCCGACGGTGTCCCAGTTCTTTGGCAGATCGCGATGCAGGGGCAGCCCGCGTTTGCGTGCCTCGTCGACGGCGTCGCGCCAATCGGCGTCGTCCTGCATGACCGCGGTGGGCGCGACCTTTGGGAGCGCCGAGGGGACGGCTGGCGTCGACAGGACCCGGGAGTTGCGCCGAACCGTCAGTGCGGCGCGGGTCCAGAGCACCTGTTCGAGGCCGAGCTTGGCAGCAACGCGGAGCGGCGATGTGGCGTTGCGCAGGCGCGCGCTGCCGGTGCGAAGAGCTGAGGCAACCTGCATCAGTCAGCGGTAGTTCGTGAATTGCAGGGCGACGGTGAGTTCCTT
>DASRZB010000048.1:0-10035 GCA_035653855.1 Acidothermaceae bacterium
AAGAGTACGCGATCTTCATGCTCGACCCGGATGGCAGCGTTGCGACCTGGAACAGCGGGGCCCATCGAATCAAGGGCTATTCCGCCGACGAGATCATCGGGCGGCACTTCTCCGTCTTCTACACAGACGAAGAGATCGGTGCCGGCAAGCCGCAGCGCGAACTGGACCAGGCAAAAGCAGAGGGCCGTGCGCGTGACGAAGGCTGGCGGGTGCGCAAGGACGGCAGCCGATTCTGGGCCAACGTGGTCATTACCGCCGTGTACGACAAGAATGGTCGCCTCGAAGGCTTCGCCAAGGTGACTCGCGACGAAACCGAGCGTAAACGGGTCGACGAACAAGCCCGTCTACTTGAGATTTTCGCGGAGCGCGATCGGATCGCAAACGAGTTGCTGGCAACGGTCGTGCGGCAGCTCTTCGAAGCGGTTCTTGCGATGGAAAGCGCGGCCCAGGCGACGAGCGATCCCAACGTGCTGCAGCGCATTCAAGAGGCCATCGACATCGTCGACCGCGCGTTGAAAGCCAGCCGCGTCGCTGTCATCGGTATGACGGCCTCGGGTACCTAAGTCAGCGTCGGCTGCTACGCACTGACTCGCCGTAGCCGGGCCTGATCCTCCTGCTCCGCCTGCTCGAGGGTGAACTCCAAATCGTGCAGCTGGGACTGCAACCGCGGCAACCAGTGGCGCCGCAGTACTCGCGCGCGGCGACGGGTCTTGAGCAGGTCCGACTCCAGCGTCGCGAGCGCGGATTGCGCAGTCGCAACGTCGGCGGATGCAAGCAGCGCTACCGCAAATGCTTGTCTGGCCTGCAGGACTGCTGCGCTCATCCCGACGTCCGGGGTGGCTGGGGGTTCGATCGTTGCATGGTCGGGGTGACGCACTCCCATCGTCGTCGTCCACGCAATCGCGACGTCGACCGGATCCGCCCGCGCCTCTCGAACTGAGTCGATGCCGCCCACGAATCCGGCGCGCAACATCCAGCGTTCGGCTTCCTCGCAGGCGGACCGCCATCGTGCTCGGCTCTGGTCGACCAGTGCCTTCCGGCGGCGCACTTCGTTGCTCACCAGTTGAACCTTGCGTTCAAGTTCGCTTGCACCACGTTCCGCAACCGCGATTCGGTGACGCAACCACAAGCGGCCAGCACGACCTGCGGGGGTCCGAACCGCGGCGACCATCAGGCGTCCTCAATGCACATTTGGTCGGTCACGTACGACCATCACGGTGCAGTGTGCGTTGTGCACGACTGCGTGTGCAATCGAGCCCAGTTTCATCCCCGAGAAGCCACCCCCACCATGGGATCCGACGATCAGGAGCTGTGCTGACATGGAGGCGTTTGCGAGGACCTCGGCTGGGTAGCCTATAGGGAGTGATTGCGAGACCTCAACTGTGCCGTATTCAGTGGAGAGTATGCCCAACAGCTCCTCTAAAGAGTAGTTTGCGTTTGCCTGAGCAGCCGCGAATGCGCGCTCGCGGTCGAGAACGCCTTCGGCTCGCGAATGAACGAAGAGTGCACTCATGACGACCAGTGGGCTGTGGCGAAGGTTGGCCTCCTCCAGTGCGGCGCGCAAGACGTTCTTCGACTCGGCCGATCCGTCGATCCCCACGATCACCGGTCCGACCTCACGTGCACTTCGCACCACGACAACTGAAGACGGCGAGTGCGCGACGACGTGCAAAGAAACCGAGCCTAAGGAGAGTCCCGCGTAGCCGCCCACGCCGCGTGCGCCGACGACCAGGAGCTGGGCGTTAGCGGCCGCCTCGAGCAGGCCCGCGCTGGGACGGCCTTTGATCAGTCGGGTGGTGACGACAAGCTGCGGAGCCGATGACGTCACTGAGCCCGCAGCTGCGGCCAGCAGCCAGGCCCCATGATCCCGGGCGACCATTTCTGCCTCGGAATCGCCCGCAGCATTGTGGGTGGCGCGATACATAGGTCGCCACGAATGCACCAGCTCGACTGGAGCTCCACGGCGGGTAGCCTCGTCGATAGCCCAACCGACAGCAGCTCGGCTGCCCACAGATCCGTCAACTCCCACGACAATGGGCGAGTGGTCCACTTCGGCGCTCATCACTACCTCCGTGTCTTGACGGTTCTCGCGCGAATCAATAGTTCTACGTGCAGACAACGCCCACTAGGGACAAGTGCGATACGGCCCAAGGTCCCGTCAGATACGGCCGGGGGTCGCGAGTGTGAGCGGCCCCAGCGTGACGAACAGGCAGCCAACACATCCGCTATTGCACGTTGTTTCGGTACAGCTGAAGCGCGATGGTGAAGAACACAACAAACATGCCTGCGGCCCACGCGATCGACTGCCAGACAGCGTGTGCGGCCGGACCACCTTCGAGCAGGGCGCGGACGGCGGAGATCGTGACGCTGAGCGGCTGGTCGCGTGCAAACCCTTGTAGCCAGCTCGGCATCGTTGCAACGGGCACAATGGCATTGCTGGCGAACATCAGGATGAAGAAGGGGAGTATGCCGGCGATTTGGGCGGTCTCAGGGTCTCGAGTTGCGAGTCCTATGGCGGCGTAGAGCCATGAGAAGGCATAGCCAAAGCTGAGCACGAGGGTGATGCCGGCCACGATCGACCAGGCTGGTGCATGGAAACGGAACCCGACCAGCAGTCCGAGACCGATCATGATCCCCAGGGAAAGCACACTCCGGCTGAGGTCGGCGATCGTACGACCGGCCAGCACGGCGGAGCGGGCCATTGGCAGGCTGCGGAAGCGGTCGATGATGCCACTCTTGAGATCCTGGGCAAGACCGATCGATGTTGTCATGCCGCCGATGAGTACGGCTTCGAGGAAGATCGCGGGTACGACGTAGTTCACGTAGCTGACACCCGGAATCCTGATTGCGCCGCCGAGAACATACCTGAAGAGGACGAGGAGCAGCGCCGGTTGGATCGCGCCTATCACGACCATCTGGGGAGTCCGCACAATGCGGAGCAGGTTGCGTTTCGCGACGCCGCCGACATCGCGGACGAGGTACCTCACCGCTGTGTGCCGCCCGGACCCGGATGACAGCGATGCATGCGGACGCGTTTCTAGCTGGGCCATCGGATCCTCAGCCCCTCGGCGTAGTCGTCGTGGCCGGCGTGTGCTCGTGGGCGATTGATCCGGGTGGCCGAGCAGTCAGCGCCAAGAACACGTCGTCCAGTGAAGGCCGTCGAATGCCGAGATCGTCGAGCGCCAGCAGCTCGTCTTCGAAGCGGCGTCCGACAGCGATCAGCGCGGCAGTTCCGCCGCTGGTCGCAACGCTGACCAGTTGCCGTTCGACGTCGGCATGTGGCGGGCCGTCACCGAATTCGGAAAGCAGTCCGAACGCCCGGTTGAGATCCTCCCGGCGTGTGACACGCACCTCAAGTCGCGCGCCCCCGGTCTGCTCTTTGAGCTCGCTGGCCGTTCCCTGGGCGACGACGGAGCCGTCGGAAAGAACGACGATGCGCTGAGCCAGCCGCTCCGCTTCGTCCATGTATTGCGTGGTCAACAAGACGGTGGTGCCCTCAGCCACCATGTCTTCGATGAACTGCCAAAGATCGTTGCGAGTTCGGGGGTCGAGGCCGGTGGTCGGCTCGTCGAGGAAGAGGACAGGAGGGCGTCCGATCAAGCTGGCACCCACATCCAGTCGTCGTCTCATTCCGCCCGAATAGGTCTTCACGAGACGGTCCCCCGCGTCAAGAAGGCCAAACCGATCGAGTATCTCTCCGGCTCTCCGCCGGTATTCGCTTCTCTCCAAGTGGTACCACAGACCCACGAGTTCGAGGTTTTCGCGGCCAGTGAGCAACTCGTCAACAGCGGCGTACTGACCCGCGAGGCCGATGGCCGATCGCAACGTACGAGCGTCGGACACAATGTCGTAACCAGCTACCCGCGCGTGACCCATATCGGGTCGCAGCAGTGTCGTCAGGATCCGGACCAGCGTCGTCTTACCGGAACCATTAGGGCCTAGCAGTGCGAGTACTGCGCCCTTTTCCGCTGTGAAATCAACCCCGGCCAGCGCCCGCGTCGTCCGAAACGACTTCGTGATCCCCTTGACCTCGATCATCGGTTCAGTCACGTCCACTCCAGACGCGAGCGGCCTGCGGTACGGCGGCCGGCGGTGTCGGATCACGATGCGCAGCCACCGTCGCCGGTGGCAGCATCGTCAGCTCACGATCGGGAAGTGCAAGCGCAACCGACCACGCCAAGTCGAGCGTCTGGGCGAGGCTTCGATTCTCGTCGGTATGTTGTGCCAGCAAGTTGCGCTCGAACTGGTCGGCGAAGTCGACGAAAGCGAGATCGACGGCACTCAACGCCTCTACGCCGACAAGCTCCGCCAGTTCGCGCACCTGTTGAGATCTCGAAAGTGACGCGAGTAGCTGGGCCGCAAGGTCGAGGTGATCGTCGCGGGTGCGCCCCGGGCCCGCGCCCTTGCGCATCAGTCGCGACAACGAGGCGAGCGCGTCGACGGGCGGATAGATCCCGTGAGCGTGGACCTCCTGGGAGAGCACTATCTGGCCCTCGGTGATGTAGCCGGTGAGGTCAGGTACGGGGTGGGTGATGTCACCGGCGGGCATTGTGAGAACCGGGACCACTGTGACCGAGCCGGGAACGCCGCGCACCCGACCGCAACGCTCGTACAGCGACGCGAGGTCGCTGTACAGATATCCCGGATACGCGCGGCGCCCAGGGATCTCGCCCCGAGCGGCCGAAACCTCGCGAAGGGCTTCGGCGTAGCTCGTCATGTCGGCCATCACGACGAGAACATTTCGGCCGTGCTCGAAAGCGAGGTCCTCTGCAATGGTGAGAGCGACCCGCGGGGTCAAGAGACGTTCGATGACTGGGTCGTCCGCGGTATTGAGAAGCATGACGAGCTCTCCGGCCGAGAGTCTTGCCTCGAGAACTGTTCGTACCGCGGCGGCGTCGGGATGAGTCAGTCCCATTGCGGCGAAGATGACACTAAAGGGCTCGTCACCCACCGACGCCTGGGCGGCGATCTGCGCAGCGAGCTCCAGGTGCGGTAGCCCGGCTACCGAGAAGATCGGCAGCTTCTGGCCCCGCACGAGGGTGGTCAGCGCATCAATGGCGGATATCCCGGTGATGATCGCGTCGGTCGGCGGCTGGCGCATCGTGGGATTCAACGGCCGTCCCTCAACGGGTACCTGGCGTCGTCCCACTATCGGCGGACCACCGTCACGCGGCTGTCCGCGCCCATCGCACACCCTGCCAAGCCAAGACGTGCCGACCGATATCTCCAGCGGATGTCCGTCGAACGACACCGACGTTGATACCGAGCTCATGCCCTGAGTGCCCTCGAGGACCTCGACGACCGCAAGATCGCCGTCGACGTCGAGAACCAGCCCGTGACGATCTGCTCCACCGGCTATCCGGATGACGGCGAATTCATCCCAGCCGACGTCCTGCACGCCGCTTACCACCATGAGGGGCCCGTGGAGGCGCGTCACGTTGTCGTATTGGATGCGATCCCATCGGGTTGTCATTGGGTCCCCCGCAGCCTCGCGACGATGTCGTCGTGTCGGCGGCCGATCTCGGCGATGTCATCGGGCGCGACGTCGATTGCCGCCCGCAGTAGGGTCGAGAAGTCGAATGCCTCGATGTCGGCTGCCGACGTCTCGCCGTCCACCAGTTCGAGGCAAGTGCTGATCACATCCAACGTGGCGTCTGCAAGCGCGACGGCCTTCTCGGTCGTGCAAAACGCGTCGTTCGGGACAAGCGAACTCTGCTGCAGAACGCCCTCGCGCACTAGCCGCCCGGCCAGTAGCTGGACCCTTTCCTTGTCAGGCAGTGAACTCGCGCCAACCAGCTCGGCGAAGGCCGTCAGGCGGTCGCTATCCGCAAGGATCGACGACAGGAGTTCCCGTCGAATCTGCCAGCCCGAATCGCCTTCGCGCGCATACCAGGACGCGATCGTGCTGGCGTCGCGGGAGAACGAACCCGACCAACTGACCGCCGGGTAATGACGTGCGTACGCCAAGTCATGGTCGAGACTCCACACCGCGCGCACGAAGCGCTGCGTGAGCGCTGAGACGGGTTCCGTCAGGTCTCCACCCGGAGGGGAAACAGCGCCTATTACCGTGACCGAGCCGGCGAGCCCACCCAACGTGATCACCGGCCCTGCCCGCTCGTAAAACGCAGCGAGGGACGACGCAAGGCTGGCGGGATAGCCCTCCTCCGCCGGCATGACGCCAGACCGAGAGGCGAACTCGCGTAAGGCCTCGGCCCATCGTGACGTCGAATCCGCGATGACGACAGCGTGGTACCCCATATCGCGAAAGTGTTCGGCGACCGTGACGCCGCTGTAGATGCTTGCTTCGCGCGCCATCATCGGCATGTTCGAGGTATTCGCGATGATGACAGTGCGATCGGCGAGGCGGCCGCCGGTACGCGGATCGGTGAGTTCTGCGAACTCGTCGAGAACATCGGCCATCTCGTTACCGCGTTCACCGCAGCCGATGTAGACGATGACGTCGGCGTCGCACCACTTCGCAACCTGCTGCAGCAACAGCGTCTTACCGGTGCCGAATCCGCCCGGTACTGCGGCGCTACCGCCTCGACCGACGGGATAAAGCATGTCCAGGACCCGTTGGCCGGTCATGAGGGGCCGGTCGATGTCTCGACGTTCGGCACACGGGCGGGGTTGTCGAACGGGCCATATCTCGGTCATCGTGACGCCAACCCCGTCGACGCGCACCAACTCTTCGTCGGCCCTATGCGTTCCTGCTTCGCTCACGAAGTCGACGTAGCCGCTTACAGCGACCGGGGCAAGAACGCGATAGTCAAGCGTGCCACCGGTTTCGATCACGCCAAGTAGCGACCCCGCCGCAACGGCATCACCGGTCTTGATGCTGGGTTGCCACGACCACTCGCCGTCGGTCGACGCGCCCAGCCCGCCCCCGGCGAGCCACGTCGGACCACCCTTCAGCGGGCGCAGCAACCCATCAAAGACGCCGCCAAGCAACCACGGACCGAGTGGCGCGGAGAGCGGGTAGCCCCGTGCCCAGGCGCCGGCGCCCGGTGCCAGACCTCCCGTGTACTCGTATGCCTGAAGGGTCGAGCGAGAGCCAGATATGCCGACGACCTCTGCCGGTAACCGGCTCGGTCCGAGTTCCACGAGCTCTGATACCGCCACGCCGTTGAGGTCAGTAACCTCGACGAGCGGGCCGTTGACCCGCACGATGCGTGCGCGGCTGTCAGGCGCGTTCACGGCGTCCACTCCAAAGATTCGGCAAGCACGCTGTCCAGCGCCCAATCGGCAAGTGATCCCAATGTCACTTCGACACGGCGTCCCGGCGCTTCGATCACGCAGCCGTCGTCAACGTCGCGCACCGTTGCGCTCGGACCGAGGAGAGATCGGCCGGCGCTCGCCATCGTGGCGTGCAGGTCGCGATAGATCGGCTCGCCGTGCAGCTGCCTGACATCGTTTCGTACCTCCAGCCGAAGCTGCTCGTAGACCGATAGCCGAGCCGCGAGTATCAGGGTGTGCACTTGTCTGCGCACCATTGCATCGTCGATCGCAACGGCGGTTGCACCTTCGGCTTCACCGCGGCGCCGTGCGTCCTGCGCCGCTTGATCGGCGGCAAGGCTGGCTGCGTCGAACTCCGTCGCCGTGTCATTCAGCATGCGCGCAATAGTTGTCGCGGCTTCCTCACGCGCGCGAGCCAGCAGCGCATTCCGCAGCGGCTCGAGTGCTTGCTGATCGACGACACTTCTCATGAGGGCATCACGACAACGGGTGGCATTTGGTCGCGATCGACGTCGCGCCGTAGCGCCGCGGCTGCCGCAGGGGTGACGATGACCGACACCACGTCGTCGGGTAGCGCATCCCACGCTTTCCTGACCTCGTCCGGAGTTTCGCACTCGAACACGATTGCTCCGGCGAGGCCGAACCCGGCCGTTCTCACCGCTTCGCCGATTACTGCGATAGCGCTCATGGTCGCTCACGCTTTCCCGACGAGAATGATGGCAACGATCAGGCCGTAGATCGCGATGCCCTCGGCCAGGCCGACGACCACCATTGCCCGACCGAACATTTCCGGCCGCTCGCTCATTGCGGCCAGTGCGGCGGATCCGGTGTATGCAACTGCTATTCCGCCACCGATCGACGATCCGGCGATCGCAATCCCGGCTCCGAGCAATGCGCTTCCATTGAGTGCCGTTGCGGTGCCGGCAGCCGTGAGTGTCGCTGCAGACGATGGCGGCGCCGTCAAAGCGAGCACGATGAGGATAAGCGCAACCACGAGCAATATGGCGTTGGCGGCTAACAGGATCCGAGTCGCCACGATGCGGTAGCGGCGAAGCATGACCATCAGAAGAACGGTTGTCACAACCGCTAGAGGTGCTGCAATCAACCAACCGGACATGACGCCTCCACAGACGAATCAGCAACCGGAACGTTCGACTCGACCGCTAGGTACCACGGCCGAAATGGTTCGCCCTCGGCGACGAAAATGCGGGAAAACAACTCGTAGTACTCCAGACGCAACGCTTGTACGCCCGCGATCAGGGCCTCTAGTGAGAACGTGACAGCGTTGCCTGCAACGAAAATCACTGCAGCTGCGAGGATGCCGAACGGCCCATGCCGACCCGCGCCAACCGTCGATTGCCACACCACTTGCCCGAGTGCGGCATGGGTCATGCCGAAGGCCGCGAGCCGAGCGAAGCTGACAACGTTCGAACCGAGTCGGACGACGATGTCGAACGACTCGACACCGGCCTGAGCTGCGCCGTCGAGTCCTCCGCCTGCTTCGACGAAGAGCCCGACGAACGCAACACCTGTTGCGGCGCAGGCAAGTAGGGCGCCCCCGATGGCCAGAACCGCTAAATGGATGTACAGGCCACCCGCCATGACCGCGAGGCCGGCAAATGTGGCAGCACCCGCGATGCCGGACGAAGCGTAGATCGCGGCTCGCCAACCGCCTTCGCGGAACCGATTCACACTCGCCACGGCGTAGGCGGCTGCGAGAAGCAGTGCTCCAACTGCGATCGCGACCACGAGTAGGCGCACGGGCTGGTCGAGAGGCGAAATCCAAAGCACCGGAAACGCGTGCGTAGGTCCGAAGCACTCGCCGTAGAGGGCCCCGAAGACCATGCTCGACGCACCGGCAGCGGCAACCATGACCCAGAATGAACGCACCATTTGGAGGCGACGCCAGTGCCCAAATCGTGCCGTGAGCGCGATCACCAGGAGCAAGGCCCCGTGCCCAACGTCGGCGAACATCATGCCGAACATCGCCACATAGGCGAGTCCGGCGAGGACTGAGACGTCAAGGTCGCGGTATGGAGGCGTCGCATACGTCTCAACGAGAGGCGCAAACGCGTGCCGCGCGCCGCCGTCTGCAAGCAACGTCGGCGGCTGCGATCCTCGTGGTCGCCGGATGGCAACAACCGCGCCGCCGATAGGTGCGAGGTCCGCCGCTAAGCCGGCGAGGGTGTTCGCCGGAGCCCAACCGACAAGCCCGATGACCTCGCCTCGCCGGATGCCTGTCTCGGCGACGGCTTCGAGTTGCGCTTCACCGGCGACCAAGTCAAGCCGGTCGTGGGTCTCGCACCACCGCAGATCCGGTGCGTGTGCCGCGAGTACGCCGGTCTGCGGTTTCTGTTGCGTGTGTTGAAGAAGCGTGCTCGCAGGGCCGGTTACCGATTCCAGTGAGGACGACGGAAACTGCACAACACCTGCCTGGGCGACTCGCACCAGCAGGTCGCGCGCCGCGTCGCCCGGTGCGAGCAGACCGATGCGCCGCATCGCGATTGGAGTCCAGCCGTTACGTGAGGGCATCGAATGCCTCTCGCGCGCCACCGAGCGCCGCTGCATGGAGGGCGGCCCGCACGCGCCAGGCGTCAGCAGCCATGACCGCCACCGCACCGACCACAGGCTCGGGACCAAACGACGCTCGATGGAGCAACTCGCGGCCATCGGCTTCTACCCGCGCCCACCAGCCCGACTCCGCTCGCCACATGTCCTCGGGGCTGCCGACGTTGTCCAGAACCCAGCTGGCCCGCCTCGGCAATCGCTCGCGCAGGGCATCGATCGACTGGGCTTCGA
>DASRZB010000049.1:0-3835 GCA_035653855.1 Acidothermaceae bacterium
TGAGTTCCAGCTTCATCTGCATCGAAGTCGAGCCCCCTTGGCGTGTTCTGGTCCGCGCGATCATGCCACACGGGCATCGACATCCACATCATGCCGCTTAGAGTCTGGCTATCGAGGTGGCGGAGTCTGGATTCGCACGAGTTCGGTGATCCCGACTAAGTCGGCGGCGTTGCGGGTCCACAGCGTAGCGTCGTACGCGACGGCCGTTGCGGCAATAAGAAGGTCTGCCATTCGTGCCCTCGGCTTGCGTCCGGCGGCTACGACTGCTGCAGCCAGTCGCCCGTATTCCCGGGCCACAACTTCATCGACTGGGAGCGCGTCGAAGGTGCGTTCGACGACGGCGAGGCGACGTAGCCGTTCTGCTCGCGTCGCATCCGAACGGGCCACCAGCACTCCGAAGTGCAACTCGGCTAACGACACCGCGCTGATCGCGACTTCGCCCTCGACCGGTCCGGGATCAGGACCTAGCAGCACGCTGGTATCCAGCACGACCCTCATCGGATAAACGGATCGCTCACGCTCTGGTCGACGCTGGCGCGATCAGTTCGCCAGTCAGGATCAGCCGGCCCGCGAAAGATCTCCCGCACGTCGGCTCCCTGCCGCCATCGGTGGCGGCGCACCGGGCCCAGTTCGGCGACTTCACGCCCGCTGACGGTAATCGTCACGGTGGCACCCGCTTCGGCCTGTCGGACCAACTCGCTGGCCTGCTGACGGAGCTCACGCAACCCGGTCGTCGTCATGCGGCCATGGTAGCGCATGTGCTACAGCACGGCGAACCCGTTGACGAACACGTCCTGTCTACGCCGAGTGTTGACCAGCACCGTGCGTGGCAACTGACCTCGGCCCGCTGTGCGTTGCACCCTTTCCGTCTGCCGGCCGGTAGCGCGATGATTGCGAGGCTCGGGCTCCCGGGCCGCTAGCGAGAGGTAGCCATGACAGTTCTCAAGCAGCATCACTCGGCGAACATGTCCGTCGAGATGTACGACCAAGTCGCCACCGGAGTCCTTCCATCTCAGAGTGAGGCTGACGGCTTTGTTGCCCACTACGCCATCGCGGAAGACGGCGGGATCACGGTGATCGAGATCTGGGACTCGATCGGTCAGCACGACGCTTGGTTCAACGAGGTCGTCAAGCCGCACCTCCCTCCCGACACGCCCGACCCCAAGTTCGCGGAGTTGCACAACAGCAACCTCAAGTAGCAGCGACGTTCGTCAATCCCGGCGGTTTGGGCGTTTGACCTCAAGCCGCCGGGCCCCTTCCCGAGAAGAACTCGGGTGCAGGAGGACTAGCCAGCCCAGTCCGATTCACTGGCCCATCACTTAGGCGCGGGCTACGCACGTCGGGCCTACGTCTTCGTTAGATCTCGCTCCGGTACGTAATCGAGAACGGGAAGTTCCGTCCGAAGACGTGCCCGTTCAGCCACCACCACGACACCCGTCAAGATGATGACTCCGCCCGCGATCTCGGCCACCGTCATGTGCTCACCGAGAACACCCCATGCAACAACCGCGCCGACCACGATCTCGAGTGTCGAGATCACGGTCGCCGACGGCGACGGCAGGTACGCGAGCGCTGACATGCCCAACAGGTACGCCAGCACGGTGCCGACAATCACAACCACGCTCAGCAATATCCATACAGGTGTCGCATGCCCGGCAAATCGAGCCGAGTGGCCCAGCGCCGAGAACGGGAAAGTCCAGACGGGCAAGACAAAAGCGAGCACGATCGCACCGACCCCGGCGCCGTACGCCGTCAACTCCAGCACCGGCATTCGCGCCGTCCCGCGTTCACCGATCAGGAAATACGCCGCACATCCCAAAGCGGCGCCGGCGCCGGCAATCGAGCCCCACACGTTCAGCTGAAATCCCGACCACGGTTCTGTCAGCACGACGAGCCCGATCACCGCTAGCGTGACGCCAGCCCACACTGCACGTGGCTGCGGCCGATGTTGCACCACTGCCGCGTACACCGCTACCAGCACCACGGACACGTATTCGAACAACAACGCGACGCCGACCGGCAGTCGATCGATCGCAATGAAATAGCAGATCTGGACGCCGACAAAGCCGAGCGACCCATATGCGGTCACCAGCCAGACATCGGCACGCGTCCAGCGATAACTCGGACGCCGTCCGCTCAGGCGCCGAGCGAGCACAACGCCGAGCATGACGCCGGCGGCCATCGTGATCCGGATTTGAGCCAGCCGTAGCGGGGTCAAATCACCGCTGGTCAGCACCGCCTTCGAGAACGGCCCGGCAGCACCGAACGAGATGGCACTCACGATCGCCAGCGACACCCCTCGCCGGGGGTGCGGCTCCAACCGCGCCATGCTCACCAACCGATCTGTATCCACCCACCGAGGCTATCGTCGTCCCCTGATTCACAGCGCCCGGTTATCGGGCCCGGCCTCTTTGCCCGCGCAATGGTTAGCGCAGCTCGCGCGTCGAGCGGCGAGATCTGCTGTTCCAGCACGGAGTGTGCCAGTGGCGGCGCTGGTCGACAGCGAGACTCGGCCACACCACCACGTGCGGAGTGGTCGGCCTGATCTCCTGATTGCAGCCAGGGCAGCGATACGTCTTGGTCGAGGAGACGCCAGTCAGGCGCCGCACAATCCACTCGTCGCCACGGGCGTCTACCTCGACGAACTGGAACCCACCGGTCAATCCGGTGTCGCCGTCGTCGTCTGCAGCAACACTGGACGCCGACCGGCGGGTCGGCCGGGTTCGGCGCGGGCTCACACCGGCACCGTCAGTGCAACACGATCCGCTCCCGCATACACGTTCATCGACGTCCCGCGCAGGAAACCGACGAGCGTCATTCCAACGGAATCTGCGAACTCGGCCGCCAAGCTCGACGGTGCTGATACTGCAGCTAGCACCGGAATGCCTGCTACGTAAGCCTTTTGCACCAACTCGAACGATGCGCGGCCGCTCACCATCAGCACCGTGCCGGCGAGCGGCAGTCGCTTCTCTCGCAGCGCCCAGCCGACCACCTTGTCGACCGCGTTGTGCCGACCGACGTCTTCACGCAACGCCAGCAACTCGGCGTCCGGTGTGAAAAGACCCGCGGCGTGCAACCCGCCCGTGCGCTCGAAAACCTTCTGCGCCTCGCGCAACTTGTCGGGTAGCGACGACAACATTGCCGGAGTCACCGACGTACGGTCGGCGTGCAGATCAAAGCGCGACCGAACCGTGACAGCGTCAATGCTCGCCTTGCCGCAGACGCCGCACGAGCTGGTCGCGTAGAAGTTGCGCGCCGCACTCGCGTCGACCACCGGCGCCTCGTCTGATAACACGAGGTCGATCACGTTGTAGGTGTTGCGGCCAGTTTCGTCGGCGCCCGCGCAGTAGCGCAGACCAGACAGGTGGTCGGGGTGGGTCAGCAGACCCTCTGTCCAGGCGAAGCCCGCGACGAGATCGAAATCGTCGCCTGGTGTGCGCATCGTGACGGCCATCGAGGTGCCGCCGAGCCGGATCTCCAGGGGCTCCTCGGCGGCCAGCGTGTCAGGGCGTTGCGACCCGACCCCGTCGTCGAGGTGAAGCACCTGACGCCGCTGCGTAACCCGTCCCATGCAACCCAGCGTATCCGCGCGCGGCGGGTGCGGTCGCCGCGCGAACCCTCAGCTGGACGACGCCGTCGGTGATGTCGTGGGCGAGCTGCTGACGGGCGGCCCGCTGCTAGCCGGCAGGCTAGGCAACCCGGAGGACGGCGGTGTCGGCAACTCGGACGACGGCACACCGGCCCGCTGCTGCACGACGCGGTGGAACGTCGTTGAGACGCCGGTGTTGCTGGTCCATTTCACGTCGAACACGATCTGATCAGCCGGACCAGTCGC
>DASRZB010000050.1:0-4703 GCA_035653855.1 Acidothermaceae bacterium
ATGTCGCGCAAGTAGACGGTGCCAACGACGTCGTCTTCGTTCTCGCCGACCACCGGCAATCGGGAGAATCCGCTGCGCAGCGCGAGTGACATTGCCTGTCGCAGTGTCTTGGTCTGTTCGATGAACACGATGTCAGTGCGCGGCACCATCACCTCGCGCACGATCGTGTTGCCGAGCTCGAACACCGAGTGGATCATCTGGCGCTCGTCGCTTTCGATCACCTTGCTGGCCTCAGCGAGGTCGACCATGTCGCGCAGCTCCGCTTCGCTGGTGAACGGACCGTCGCGAAATCCTTGACCTGGGGTAAGCGCATTTCCGACCGCGATGAGGAACTTGGGTAGTGGCCCAAGAATCCCGGCCAGGCGTACGACCCACGGCGCGGCGAAAAGCGCGACACCGTCAGCGTGCTGGCGGCCAAGCGTTCGAGGCGCCACGCCGACAACCACGTAACTGACCACAACCATCGACGCTGCCGTGGCGAGCACGGTGTCCCAGCTGTTGCCGAACCGGCCGATCGCCCACACGGCGACCATCACTGCGGCGGTCATCTCGGCGGCAACGCGCAGCAACAACACCACATTCAGGTAGCGCGGAGGCTCCGCGATCACCTGCCGCAACGCGACTGCGCCACGGCGGTCGTCGCGCAGGTAGTCGTCGACGTGCACCCGCGAGACCCGCGACAACGCGGCGTCCGCAGCGGCGCACAAGCCGGCCACAGAGATCAGCACGACCACACAGATCGGCCACAGAACGTCGCCCGGATTCATGCGCCGGCACTTCCAGCCGTCGGCGCCGCCCGGGCCGATTGCCACGCCGCTAATAGGTCGCGTTGGAGGCCGAACATCTCTTTCTCGTCATCGGGTTCGGCGTGGTCGAACCCGAGCAGATGCAAGATGCCGTGCGTGCAGAGCAGTTCGAGCTCGTCTTGCAATGAGTGACCAGCGACCGGGCCCTGCTTCGCTGCTACCGCAGGGCACAACACGACATCGCCGAGCATGCCCGCGTCGTCCGTCTCATCGATGTCACGGTCGTCGCGGCCCGGACGAAGCTCATCCATTGGGAAGGACAGGACGTCGGTCGGGCCCGGCTCGTCCATCCACCGCTCGTGGAGCACAGTCATCTCGCCCTCATCGACGAGCAGGATGGATAGCTCGGCGAGCGGATGAATCCGCATCGCGTCGAGCACATGGCGGGCGACCGCAACCAAGCGCAGTTCATCGATAGCGACGCCGGATTCGTTGGCGACCTCGACGCTCACTCAGCGGCCACCGCGACGGCGAGCGGACACCGGCCGCGGCGCGGCTGAGTCGCTCGCCGCGTCGGCGCGCTCGTACGCATCGACGATCTCGCTCACCAGCTTGTGGCGCACAACGTCGCCACTGCCCGTCATGGAGAAATGCACGTCGGGGATGCCGTCGAGGATGTCGCGCACTACCCGAAGGCCACTTTGGGTGTTGCCCGGCAGGTCGATCTGCGTCACGTCGCCCGTCACGACCATCTTCGAGCCGAATCCCAACCTGGTCAGAAACATCTTCATCTGCTCGGGCGTCGTGTTCTGCGCCTCGTCGAGAATGATGAAGGCGTCGTTCAGCGTGCGACCGCGCATGTAGGCCAGCGGAGCGACTTCGATCGTGCCGCTTTGCATCAGGCGCGGGATCGAGTCGGGTTCGAGCATGTCGTGCAGGGCGTCGTAGAGCGGCCGCAAGTACGGGTCGATCTTCTCGTAGAGCGTTCCGGGCAAGAAGCCAAGCCGCTCGCCAGCCTCGACAGCTGGGCGGGTCAAAATGATGCGGTTGACCTGTTTGGCTTGCAGCGCCTGCACGGCTTTGGCGACCGCAAGGTAGGTCTTGCCGGTGCCCGCTGGGCCGATGGAGAACACGATGGTGTGGCGATCGATCGCTTCGACGTAGCGCTTCTGGTTGACCGACTTCGGTCGGATCGTCTTGCCGCGTGACGACACGATGTCGAGGGTGAGCACCTCGACCGGCCGCTCGGTGTCCTTGCTGCGCACCATCGTCACGCTGCGTTCGACGGCGTCAGCCGTCAGAGTCGTGCCGCGTTCGAGCAAGGCGATGAGTTCCTCGAACAGCTGAGCGACCACCGCGTTTTCGGGGTCGGCGCCGGTAATGGTGATCTCGTTGCCGCGGACGTGGATGTCGCTGTCGAACGCGCGCTCGATGATGCGCAGCAGTTCATCGCGGGATCCGAGCAGGCTGACCATCGAGTGTGCACCTGGCACCACGATGCGGGTCTGCGTCGGAGGGGAGCCGGCGCCGTCACGGGCGCGCCTAGGCGCGGGGTGCGCTGCGGGATGGGCCGTGGAATGGGCCTGGCTCGGTTCGGCTCGCATGGATCGGCCGGTGGGGCCTGCTCGCGCCTGCTTTCGGTCCTCGGTGACGTGACCCATCCATGGTACCCGCGCGCGGGAGGGCCGCCATGCGGTAAACCTCTTCGGTAAACCGACCCATCCGGATGCGCGTCGTATCCGTATGACCGCCGCACTCTTGAGCCGCCCGGGGAGCCGAACCGTGCTGGGCCAATTCGAGACGGCCACCGCAGACGAAGCAGTCGTCGAGTTGTATCGCGCTCACTACGCGGGGCTGGTGCGCCTTTCCGCCATGTTGGTCGGCGACGTCGGCACGGCCGAGGAAGTCGTCCAGGACGCCTTCGTCGCCATGCACGGGAACTGGAGCCGTCTGCGCGACCCTGAGAAGGCGCTCGCCTACCTGCGGCAAGCGATCGTCAACCGCTCCCGGTCGGCGTTGCGGCACCGCGCCGTGGTGGCGAAATATCCGCCAGCGCCACCACCCGACGTCCCGAGTGCAGAGCATTTCGCGGTAGCCGCAACCGAACGTGACCAGATCATGCGGGCAATCCACGCACTACCTCGCCGGCAGCGGGAAACCCTCCTGCTGCGGTACTACTCCGATCTCTCGGAGGCCCAAATAGCCGACACCCTTGGCATCAGTCAGGGCGCTGTCAAGAGCCACGCATCCCGTGGCCTGGCCGCCCTTCGCACCGTTTTGGAGATCACACCATGAGCGACCGCCCGGGTCCGTTCGACCCCGACGACGCGTCCGCCGATGACGACACTGCGCGGCGCCTGCGCGAAGTGCTCGCGCGCGAAGCCCGAGCCATCACGCCGTCCGCCGATGGGCTCGCGATGATCCGCGAGAAGATTCGCGCCCAGCGTCCGACGCGGCGCAACTGGGTGCGCACGCTCCAGATCGGCGGCGCCGGCCTCGCGACAGCGGCGATCGCGATCATCGCCGTCGCGATTGCGCAGAACAAGCCCGGGACTGCGAACCACCCCGCGGCCACAGCTGCCGCATCGTCGTCACCTCCTGCGGCGTCGGTGCCAGTTGTGCCGCCCGCCACTCCTGCCGTCTCCACCCCGCCGGCCTCGTCGGCGCCGAGCACCTACCCGGTGTGGGTCTACTACGTCGACAAGCGCAAGGACCCGCAGCAGTTGCTGTTCCGCGAGCGTGCGATCTGGCCGTCGTCCCCACAGCACACCTTCGTCAAGGACGCGGTCGACGCGATGCTCGCGACGCCTGCGCAGGATCCGGAGTACACCAGCTATTGGCCGGCCGGCACGACGCTGTTGTCGGCCAACATCGTGAACAGCACGACGGCGGTGGTGAACCTGTCGAGCGAGGCGAGCGGCGGACCCGCGAACGAGGCCGCGATCAGTGCCCAGCAGTTGCTCTACACGATCATCGCCGCCGCGCCAAAGATCGACAGCCTCCAGTTGCAGATCGCCGGCGTACCGGTGACCTCCTTGTGGGGCACCCCATTGGGCGGGACCGCGAGCGCTCCGCCCGCATCCGCATCCGCGACAGGGCCCGGCACCGTGACGGCACTGCCGGCCTGGCAGGTGTGGGGTCACGTCTGGATCACGCAGCCCGCCGAGAACGCGACCGTCGCGTCGTCGGTGCTGATCGCGGGCGAGGCGACCGTGTTCGAGGGCACTGTCCACTGGCAGATCCTGCGCAATGGCGGCCTTATGAAGCAAGGCTCAGTCAACGCCACTGCAGGCGCACCTGAGCGCGGCACCTGGAGCGTGACGGTCGACGGCCTCACCCCCGGCCCTTACACGGTCAGGGCGTATGAGGTGTCGGCGAAGGACGGCTCGATCACCTTCGAAGACGACAAGGCCTTCACCGTCAGCTGAGCCGACCGCTTTCTCGGCGGCCACCCACGCCGTCCCACCCTTGTCACGCTAGGCGAACCCTCACTCCCGCAGGTGCGCCCACCTGTGGAAGTGACCGGTGACCCCCCTTGCGTGATCAACCTGCAACGCCCCGGCCGGACATTCAGCTGACGGTGTGGTCAGCCCCAGCGGCCGGAGTTCGCCATCACGATGGCGGCGGCGACGGTGCCTGCGGTCGAGGTGCGCAACACGGTCGGACCAAGGCGGCGGACGACGGCACCGGCGGCTTCGAACGCGGCTACCTCGTCGTCGGCGATGCCCCCCTCAGGACCGACGACCAGCACCACCTCGCCGTCGGCCGGAACCGCCAGCGACCGCAGCGGCTGATCCGACGCCTCATGCAGGACGACGGCAACCCCGCCGGCCCGCACCGCAGACTCAAGCCGAGCCACCACCGCCACTGTTGCTTGCAGTAGCGGGACGTCGACCAGCCAAGGTCGTCGCGCCTGTTTCGCGGCTTCACGAGCGGTCGTGCGCCACCGCGTGACGG
>DASRZB010000051.1:0-4175 GCA_035653855.1 Acidothermaceae bacterium
CTTCGGGTACCAGCG
Organism: Acidothermaceae bacterium; assembly: GCA_035653855.1. Lineage (GTDB taxonomy): Bacteria > Actinomycetota > Actinomycetes > Acidothermales > Acidothermaceae > PALSA-607. The sequence goes on from DASRZB010000051.1 coordinate 16, forward strand.
CCACCATCACACCAAGCGCGAACACGAACGATGCGACGATACCCTGGTCGAGTGGAGCTCGGACGGCGAAGATTGCCGCGCCGATAACGAGTGCGACCGCAGAGACTCGCCTGGCCATGATCTCGACTTGGCGCTGAAGTGGTGTCTTGGTTTGGGGAGCAGTGGCGGTCAGGTTGAAGATGCGCCCGAACTCGGTGTGTACGCCGGTCGCGAACACGACCGCCTTACCGGCACCAGCGACAACCGTCGTCCCCATGAACACGACGTTGCGCGCTTCGAGCAACGCCACCTGCGGGCCTACGGCGTCAGACGTTCTGCGAACCGGAGCACTCTCTCCCGTGAGCGACGCGTTGTTTACCTGCAGTTCGTGCGACTCCACAACCCGACAGTCGGCGGACACTGCGTCCCCGGCGTCTAGCACCACGACGTCGCCGGGCACGAGGTCGCCAGCTGGACATTCCAAGCGCTCGCCGTCACGAAGGACGCGGCAGGTGCGCGGAACGAGAGCCGACAGTGCCTCGGCGGTTCGCTCGGCGGAGTACTCCATACCGAACCCGATCCCCGCATTCAGCAGCACGACAGCGATGATTGCGAACGCGAGTTCGAGATTGCCGGCAGCGCGGGGCCTCTGTAACGCGTACGCGATGAACGTCAGCGTCGCAGCCGTCAGTAGCACAAGGGCAAATAGGTCGGTGAATTGCAGCAGCAGCCGCCGCAGGATCCGCGGGCGTCCGGTGGCCGGCAACTCGTTACGCCCTGCGCGCACGCGGCGCGCATCGATTTCTGTTGAGTCGAGCCCACGTGGCGAAGTGGACAGTGCGCCGAAGACGTCGTCACTAGCGAGGTCGAGTACCGCGCCGGCGTCCAGCAGGGGCTGGGGCCCGTCGCGCGTGCTCGTCACGGTTGAGAATGGCTGCTAGTCAACCGGCACGAACTGCGGATCGGGCACGCTCACAACCGACGTTTGGCCGATCTCGAGTGATCGTTCCGGCGCAGGATGTTCTGCGAGCACGGCTCGCAGAGCCGATACGAAACGCATCGCCTCGAGATGGTTGCGCTGCCACACGTTGCGGCCAAAAATGAGTCCGGTGCCGCCGGCCTCCATCGTCAGGCGAGCCTTGTTAAGCATCGCCTCGTCACCGGCCTTCTCTCCCCCGGAGACGAGTAGCAGCGAACGATTGGCCGATCGAACGACTGCGCCAATGGCTTCTTCGTCGCTGAAGACTGCGTCGTACTCCGCGCGGACACCGCCGCGCTTTTGTGGCCGAGGGAAATTCACCTTGATCATGTCCGCGCCGAGTTCGCTGGCCACCCGGGCGGCGTAGTCGACCGCGTAGAACGAGTCGGTGCCTCCCTTGGCAGTGATCGCGGCGCCACGGGGATAAGCCCATACGATCAGCGGCATGCCGAGCCGTGCGGCAGCTGCCCGCACAATGCGAAATTGCTCGAAGTCGGCGGCCTGTGCGGGAGTACCCACGTAGAGGGTGTAGCCGACCGCGTCCGCGCCGAGTGCCACCGCTTCCTCGACCGTTGCGTTCAATGGAGACAAGGGTGCCGCGTCGTCAGGAATGTCGGTCTTACCGTTGAGCTTCAAAATCAACGGAACCTCGCCGGCGTACTCCCAGTAGAACTTCTCGGCGAGACCGATCTGAATGGCGATTCCGTTGAAGCCGCCTTCGATCGCGAGGCGCACGATATAGCGAGGATCGGTTGCGGTTTCGTTGGCGAAAAAGTCACGCGGGCCGTGTTCGAGGCCTTGGTCGTAGGGCAGGAACAACGTCGTGCCATTGCGGAGCCCTTGCTGGTAAAGGATTCGGCGTAGCCGTGCCCGCTTGCCCGTGGGCAACCCGAGCTGATCGAAGCCAAGTCGTGCGACCATGACACTCGCCTCCTGAGGACGTTTGCATCTCCACCCTGCGCGCAGCGAATTTTTCGACCCAGGGGAAAATGGCCCGCCCGTAGGAGACTTAGCTCCTGAGTTTTGCGCAATGAAGTGCAGTGGGGCCCGACGACGCCGCGCCATGGGACTTTAGCCCGTACCGTCTGCCGGTCCGTCGGTCTTTGCTACGAGTGATATCTCGCTCAGGCTCCCGACCCGGAGGCCGGCAAGGAGGCACCTCATGACGGTCGACCGCTTTCCCATCGTCGTCGGAGTCGACGACTCGCCATACAGCCGGAGCGCGCTCTACTGGGCAATCGGCGAGGCTACTTCGCGTCAGTCGCCACTTGAGGTTGTGTACGCGTGGCGAAGCATGTACCGGACCTGGCCGGGCGGACCCGGACTGGTCGACCTCGCGGTAGCTTCGCGCGAATACGGCCAAGGGCGGCTCGCGTCGCTCATCAGTCGCGCGCAGGCTTCAGATCCGCAGGCTTCGATTACCGGAAGGCTGTTAGAGGGTCGACCTAGTGCGGTATTGCTTAAGGCTGCTGCCGCGGCCCAGGCGCAAATGCTGGTGGTCGGTGCGCGCGGCGTCGGCGGCTTCGACGGGCTGCTCCTTGGTTCGGTTGGGCTGCACGTCGTGACGAACGCGCCGTGTCCCGTCGTCGTCGTGCGCGTCGCGCGCCGGCCCGTTGGCCCGATAGTTGTCGGCATCGACGGATCACCCGAATCCAAGGCGGTGCTATCCACGGCGTTCGACGAGGCATCGGTCCGCAACACCAGGCTGGACGTCGTTCAAGTGCTGTATGTGCACTCCGAGGCGGAAGGGGTGCCGAATCCGAATGCAGCCCTTGCTATGGCACGGTCCGAGGCGGGCGAGTCGATGAAGCAGCTGCTCGCCGATGCCGTGCAGCAGCACCCCGACGTCAAAGTACGGACCGAACTTGCTGTCGGATACCCGGCGGAAGTTCTGATCAATGCCAGCTCCGAGGCCAGCATGCTCGTCATGGGCTCGCACGGTGGCGGTGGGTTCGCGGACATGGGGCTCGGCTCCGTCGCGCATGCAGTGGTGCATCACGCGCGCTGCCCCGTGATGCTGCTTCGCCACCGGGCTACCCGGTTATGAACGGCCTCCGCCAGCCGTCGACCGAACCTGGCGCGGCTCCTCCGGTACGCGCGTGACCTGTCATGCCAGCGTTGCGCGACATCCTCGATCGATTTCGACCTGCTCCCGGCCCAGGTCGCCCCGGACCGGTAGGCGTGCCCTCGCCTGCAACTCTTACCGGTGCCGACGAACTCGAGGTCGTCTTTGCCGCCATGGACGACGTTGTGGCGCGCTGCGAGGCGATCCGTCAGGAAGGGCGGCGGCAAGCGGCGGAGATGCGGCGAACCGCAGACGCGCGACTTGCGAGCTTGAGGTCGCAGGCGGCCGTGACCGCAACTCAAACCAGCGCGGCGGCAGTCGCTTCGGTGAAGGCCGCCGGTCGCGCCCGACAAGCAGCCGAGCTTGCCGCTGCGGAAGACGAAGCCGCGCGGATCCGCGCGGACGGAGTCGAGCGGATGACTCCATACATCGTCGCTGCAGTGTCCAGAGTGCGCAATCTGCCTGGCTCGGCCACCTTGCCACCTTATGCAGGCGGCGCGTCGTGACGGGCGCCTGGGTGAGCGCCGACGTGCGCGCGATAGCGATGTCACACCGGACCACAGGTCGAGCCGGCGCGTCGTCCCTCGCTGCATGCACGGACTTGGCGACGGCACTCACGCAGCTGCAAAGCTCCCCTTACGCACGCGACGTTCGGCCATCACATGACCTCGCCGATGCGCAACGCGCCGTTGCGTCGACCTTGTTGTGGAACGTCCGAGTGCTGGCCGGCTGGGTGCCCGCAAGTGGTGTTGGCATGCTCCGAGTGGCGATGGCGTGGTTCGAGATCCTCAACGTCGAGGCACGCCTTCGTCCCGCGGAACGCCGACCGGTAACGCCACGATTCGAGATGGGCAGTCTCGCGAGCACTCCGGGCGGCTCTGAGTCGGTCACGAGAAGCAATGTCCTCGATCGTCTTCGGACGACGTGGTGGGGACAGCCGTCGAACGATTCGCTGTGGGCGATCGGCCTCGCCATGCGCAGCCGGCTCGTCGACCGCGCGAGCTCGGGCCTGCCTGGAGCGAGTGCATGGGCTGCGGGGGCGGCGGCGCTGATCGTTGCGCGGGAGCAGGTGATCGCGGGTAACCGGTTGCCTTCCGACGTTCGGCGCAACCTCGCGCACACACTTGGGCGGGACGC
>DASRZB010000052.1:0-2225 GCA_035653855.1 Acidothermaceae bacterium
CGGTCGAGTGCACCCATCACGGCCAGCCAATCTGGGGCGTCAGCTCCGAACGGTCTCGCTGCCACCGATTCGGTAGCGGACGGCGAAGGCGACCCTGCGGCGAGCCCGGCCGCCGCAGTAGCGGGCGGTACGACCGCTGCGCTCGCAGTGCTCGCGGTGCTCGCAGTGCTCGCGGCGCTCGCAGTGCTCGCGGTGCTCGCCGACGCGCCATGACCGTGATCAGCCCAGCCCCACGCAATCCCGATCGCAACGGCGGCTCCAAGTAAGGCCATCACGCACGCGGCGGTGACCACCCGGCGGGCGAGCACCTGACGACCCACTGACCAGCGATGCCGACCCACCGGTCCACCGCGACGAAAGTGCGATGGCGACGGTGCATCGGCCTCCGCAGACACGGCCGCGGACCGAACCGAACCGGGCATGACATGAGTGCTCGGCGCGGGGGTCGCGCCCACACGCTGACTCCCCCGCGCAAGCCGGACTGCGACGGGCGAGCAGGACGTGAACAAGGCGCGACCGAAGGCTGCACCATCAGGCCGGGCATCGGGAGAGGGATCAAGGCCTGCCTCAATCGCAGCGACGAGCGCGGCGGGAGCGTCGGGGACGAGCGGAGCAAGCGATTGGGCGACCATCGGCTCGACGCTGCTGTAGGGAGCCACGCCGGCAAGCGCGTGGAAGCAGACCGCGGCCAGGCCATGGACGTCACTCGCAGGGCTGGGACCCTCGGCGGTCGCCATTGCCGGGTCGGCGTAGCCCGTCGTCCGCCCGGCCGGCCGAGCTCGGTCGCCGAAGAGACTCGCGACGCCGAGATCTGCAAGAAGCGGTTTGCCGGATCCGTCGAACACGATGTTGCCGGGCGTGACGTCACCGTGTGTGAGGCCTCGCGCATGAATGTCAGACAGCGCCTGAGCAAGCGGAGCGCCGATCGTGACGACCTCGCCGGCCGACAGCCGACCGCGGGCGCCAAGCACCGCAGCCAGACTGCCGCCCTCGGCGTAGTCGAGCACGAGGACGAGACCCTCGATGGTCGAGACGACGGACCGTAACGCGACGATGTGGTCGTGGCGGACGGTCGCCAGTAGGGCCGCCTCCCGCTGCAGTTGCTCCGTCGACAAAGCGGTCGATGTGTCGCCGCGCAGCCGCTTGAGCGCGACCACCTCACCGGTCGACGAATCGCGCGCGCGCCAGACTTCGCCCGAGCCGCCGAACCCGGCCAGCTCTTCGACGTCGTAGCCCGCAAGCGTGAACTCGTCCACGGCGCCATTCCAGCGCACAAAGCCCTTGGCCCGCCGCGGTTGTCCACAGCCCGCTGCGCTCACCAGCGCAATGCCGACCCCGTATCGTAGAAGTGTGATCGCGTTCAAGCACCTCGGCGTTGTCCCGTATGAGCAGGCGTGGGACATGCAACGCGACGTGCACGCCGCTCGGGTGGCCGACGAGATCCCCGACACCTGCCTGCTGTTGCAGCACCCGCCGGTCTTCACCGCGGGTCGTCGCACGCAGGATTTCGAGCGGCCCGTCGATGGCACGCCGGTGATCGACGTCGACCGTGGAGGGCGAATGACGTGGCACGGCCCTGGGCAACTTGTCGGATATCCCATCGTGCGGTTGCCGATGCCGGTCGATGCAGTCGGGCATGTGCGGCGGCTCGAGGAGGCCCTCATCGCGGTGTGCGCGGATTTCGGCGTCTCCGCGATCCAGATCGCCGGCCGCTCAGGGGTGTGGGTGCCTGGTAACGGCGGGGCAGCGGCGCGCAAGATCGCAGCAATCGGCGTCCGCATATCTCGTTGCACGACGATGCACGGGTTCGCGTTGAACTGCAACCCGGATCTGAGCTGGTTCGGCCGGATCGTGCCCTGCGGAATCGATGACGCTGACGTGACGTCTCTGTCGCGCGAGCTCGGCCGCGACGTCAGCGTCGACGAGGTCCTTCCGGTCGTCGAACTCCACCTGGCCAACACGCTAAACGCCGCGAGGCCAGCCAAGGTGTCGGCATGAGCACGGTGTTTCCATGAGTACTGTCGCGCCCGAGGGTCGCAAGCTGTTGCGGGTCGAGGCGCGCAACGCCGCAGTGCCCATCGAGAAGAAGCCGGCGTGGATCAAGACCCGCGCCACGATGGGTCCTGAATACACCGCGCTGAAGGAACTGGTGCGCGGCGAGGGCTTGCACACGGTGTGCGAAGAGGCCGGCTGCCCGAACATCTTCGAGTGCTGGGAAGACCGCG
>DASRZB010000053.1:0-8923 GCA_035653855.1 Acidothermaceae bacterium
CGAACTTGATCGCGTCGGCGCGCCACGAGTTGGGCAGCAGGTCGATCAGAGCCGACGGCAGGAACAGGACGCCGAAGAAGCTCGCGAGGGCTCCTGCGGTTCTGCGCACCAGCGTGCCGAGGGCAAACGCAAGCAGGCCGACCGACGCGAGGTACAGACCGCCGCCGACCACGACGCGCAGCACACCTGGATCCGAGAGTGACGCGCCCGCGTGCTTGAGGTGCAGGATCGGCTCCCCGATCCCGAACGTGGTGAACGACAGGATCTCGCCCACGATCACCATCGCCACGAGATACACAAGCCCCTTCAGAGCGACGACAACACGACGTTGGGGGACGGCGGTCAGCGTGGTCCTGATCATGCCGGTGGCGTATTCACCAGTGATGGTCAGAACGCCGAGCGCGCCGAGCGCGATCTGCGCAACGTAAAGGCCCTGCAGGGTGAAGTTTGCGGCGTCGAATCCTTCGAGATTCGAGGGGTTGAAGGTGCGGACGTACTGTGTTGCACCCAATACGGCGATGCCAATCGTCGCGAGGGCCGCAGCAATCGCCGTCCAGTACGTCGATCGCACTGTCCGCAGCTTCGTCCATTCCGACCGGACGACGTTTGTCAGGCCGATGGTGCGGGGCGGATAGGTGTGGGTGGACTCAGAGGTGGTGGTCGCCATCGCAGTCATGACGCGATCCCAACGGTCGCGTCGGTGCGGTAGTCGACGCTGTCCCTGGTCAGTTCCATGAACGCTTCTTCCAACGATGCCGAGCGTGGTGTCAACTCATGCAGGACGATGCGATCCAGGGCCGCTAACTCACCGACCGCTGCGCAATCAAGACCGGTCACCCGCATCGTGTCGGCCGTGGTATCGACTAGCGCGCCCGCAGCTCGCAATCGCCTGGCCAGACCCTCGACGTCCGGCGTGTGTACATGCACGTAGCCCTGCGAGCTGCGCGCGATTAGGTCGGTCGTGCTCGAGTCAGCAATGAGTCGGCCGCGACCAATGACGACGAGGTGGTCAGCGGTCAACGCCATCTCGCTCATGAGGTGACTCGACACGAAGACCGTGCGTCCCTGGGCTGCGAGGCTTCGGAGCAAGGTGCGGATCCAGAGGATTCCTTCCGGATCCAGGCCGTTGATCGGCTCGTCGAACATCAGCACCTGGGGGTCACCAAGCAGGGCGGTGGCGATCCCTAGCCGTTGGCCCATGCCGAGTGAATACGTGCGGGCCCGCTTCCGGCCGACCGTGTCCAAACCCACGAGGTCAAGGCATTCGCCGACCCGCCGCCGTGGGATTCCGTTGCTCTGGGCCACGCACAGCAGATGGTTGTAAGCACTGCGGCCGCCGTGCATCGCCTTGGCGTCCAGCAATGCGCCGACCTCGTGGAGCGGCCGACGGATTTCGCCGTACGGTCGACCGTTGATCGTCGTCCCACCCTTGGTGGGGCGGTCCAATCCCAAGATCATCCGCATCGTGGTCGACTTGCCCGATCCGTTCGGCCCGAGGAACCCGGTGACCATGCCGGGCCGGACCGAAAACGTCAGGTGATCGACCGCCAACGTCGAGCCAAAGCGTTTGCTGAGATCGCGAACCTCGATCACCGGGTCCTGCTTTCGTCTCGGAATGCCACCGACCTGTCTCACGATGGTGGAGGCGGTGTCGAGGGACAATCGGGGAGAGCCCTGGCCTTACCCTGACCCGACCCGTGGTGCCGCGTAGGGATCCATCGGTCGCCTCGATACACTCGGGCTCCGGGCGGATGCCACCGGATCCAGGTCCAGAACCAGGCAGGAGTTGCGGGTGTCTGCGAAGTCGAAGACTGACAAGCCGCTCTCGCATGCGCAGTTCGTCACCATCGTCGTGGCGCTCGCGATCTCCGGAGTGCTCGCGCTCGTCTCGCTGTCTCGAGTTGCCGGCCCGCACGGAAAGTGCCCCACCGCCGCGCAGGTTTCGCGCCCAAGTGCGTCGAGCTGTTGGGCCGCGTACACCAACAGCCAAGACCCCGGGGTCGTCGGCCATCGAGCTTCCACTAGCTGACCCCCGTAGGGTCATAGTGTGACCACGGTTCTGCTCGTCCGCCACGGGCTTACTGCGTTGACGGGTCCCGTGCTGGCCGGCCGGACGCCGGGTGTCGATCTTGATGAGCGAGGTCGCACCCAAGCTGCCGCAGTCGCGCAGCGACTTGCAGGGGTCGCCGTCCGGGCAATCGTCAGCAGCCCGCTTGAGCGTTGCGTTCAGACCGCCGAATTTATCGGAAAGGAACGCGACCTCACGGTCGAAACCGACGCGCGACTGATCGAGTGCGGCTACGGCGACTGGACTGGTCAGGAAATCAACAAGCTGGCCAAAGATCCGCTGTGGAAGGTGGTGCAGGCCCACCCGAGTGCAGTGACGTTTCCTGGTGAGGGCGGCGAAGCGATGCGTGACGCGCAGGTCCGCGCTGTCGACGCGGTGCGTTCGTGGAACGCCCAGCTTGGCCCCGATGCCATTTGGGTGGCCTGCTCACATGCCGACATCATCAAGTCCGTGGTCGCCGATGCGCTGGGCATGCACCTCGACACGTTCCAGCGCATTGTGATCGATCCGTGTTCGGTGACAGTCATCAGCTACACGGCGCTGCGCCCATTCGTCGTTCGCGTCAATGACACGGGGACCGATCTCGCCACGCTGCTCAAGCCGCCGGTGAAGGGCCGCAGGAGCCGCGCGAAGGCGGCCAGCAGCGATGCCGTGGTCGGCGGCGGCGCCGGCGCCAAATAGGCTCGTCGTTATGCCCCGTCACATCTTTCTGTACGACCCACCTGAGCGCCTGGTGATCGGCACTGTCGGCCAGCCCGGTGAGCGCACCTTTTTCATGCAGGCCCGCAGTGCCGGTCAGTTGACCAGTGTGGTGCTGGAAAAGGCACAGGTCGCCGCGTTGGCAGAGCGGCTCGACCAGCTTCTCGACGAGGTATTACGTGCATCAGGCGGGACGTCGTCGGTGCCCGCGGTCGCGCCACTTGAACTCAATGACACGCTGCCACTTGACCAGCCAATCGTGGAGGAGTTCAGGGTCGGCGCACTCGGTCTCGGCTGGGATCCCGAGACGGAGCGGGTGATCGTCGAGGCACTGGCCATCAGCGACGTGGTCGGAGACGACACCGACGATGACACCGACGATTCGACTGACCCGGCCCTGCTCAGCGACGACGACGTCGAAGGGCCTGATCTGCTGCGGGTGCGCATTACCGGCGGCGTCGCGCGCGCGTTCACGAAGCGTGCGCTCGCAATTGTCGCTGCAGGCCGGCCACCCTGCCAGTTCTGCGGCCAGCCGCTCGACCCCGAGAGTCACGTGTGCGCACGCTCCAACGGCCATCACCCGCACTGACGGGCTCGTTGTGACCGAGCAGAGCTTCGAGCTCAGCGCCGCCGAGGTGCGGACTGTCTTGACCGAGGGTGACCTCGCCATCGAAGGCCGGCTCGTCGATGCCTCCAACACAACGCTGTATGCGGTCGTCACCCAGGGTGCGGTTTCACTGACATGTGTCTACAAGCCCGTCGCCGGCGAGCGTCCGCTGTGGGATTTCCCTGATGGCACATTGGCCGGTCGCGAGGTCGGGGCGTACCTCGTGTCGGAAGCCACCGGCTGGGATGTGGTGCCGCCGACTGTCATGCGCGACGGACCGCTTGGCCCAGGTGCCTGCCAACTTTGGATAGACATCGATGAGGACACCGACGTGATGGCGTTGTTGCACAGCAACCACTCTGGTCTGCGTCGGATGGCGGTTTTCGATGCAGTGGTCAACAACGCCGACCGAAAGGGCGGTCACTTGCTGCCGACGCCCGGCGGTCACATCTACGGCGTCGACCACGGCGTGTGCTTTGCCGCCGAGGACAAGTTGCGGACCGTCTTGTGGCAGTGGCGCGGTACCTCGCTGCCCGATGATGCGCTCGACACCTTGGCCGCTTTGCGTATTGATCTCGCGAGCGATCTCGGCACCCAGTTGAAGGCGCTCATCACGCCACGGGAGGTCAGCGCGATCAGGCGTCGGGTCGATCGGCTGCTGCGCGAGGGCCTCTTCCCGATGCCTGGCGACGGCTGGCCCGCCGTCCCGTGGCCGCCCTTCTAGCGGTGGCTGACTAGAGTTCCCGGCATGCAGCCGTGGCCAGTACCGCAGGCGTCGACGTCCCTGCCCGCGCTCCCGGGCAACGGCCAGCTGCCCAAGGTTTGGGACACTGCGACGCAGTCGAAGGTGACCGTCGGATCGGCCGCGGGCGCGTCGATCTACGTCTGCGGCATCACGCCGTATGACGCGACGCATCTGGGTCACGCAGCCACCTACGTTGGCTTCGACCTGCTCAACCGGGTGTGGCGCGACGCCGGGGCCGAGGTCGACTACGTGCAGAACGTGACCGACGTCGACGAGCCTTTGCTCGAACGGGCCGCGGCCACCGGTGAGACCTGGCAGGGGCTGGCGGCCCGCGAGATCGCGCTCTTCCACCGTGACATGACCGCGTTGCGTGTACTCCCGCCGCAGCACTACGTCGGCGTCGTTGAGTCGATTGCCATCGTCGTGGCGCTGATCCAGAAACTGCAGGCGGACGGTGCCGCGTACGACGTCGACGGCGATCTGTATTTCGCGGTAGGTGCCGCTGCGGAATTCGGTTCTGTCTCGCATGACGACCGCGCCGCGATGTTGGCACTGTTCGCCGAACGCGGGGGCGACCCAGAACGGCCTGGCAAGCGGGATCCGCTCGATTCGCTGCTGTGGCGCGCCGAAAGGCCGGGAGAGCCTGCATGGGACGCCGCGATCGGACGCGGTCGCCCGGGCTGGCATGTCGAGTGCACCGCGATCGCGTTGGAGTATCTTGAAGCGCCGCTTTCCGTGCAGGGCGGCGGGCGCGACCTGGTGTTCCCGCATCACGAAATGTGCGCTGCCCAGGGCGCGGTCATCACCGGCGGGCCGTTCGCGCGCAGTTACGTGCACGCCGGCATGGTCGGGTACGACGGCGCGAAAATGTCGAAGTCGCGTGGCAATCTCGTGTTCGTCTCGAAGCTGTTGAGTGACGGCGTCGATCCGATGGCGATCCGGCTGGCCCTGCTCGCTCACCACTACCGCAATGATTGGGAGTACACGCAGGCCGACCTCGGCTCGGCGGCCGCACGTCTGGAGATCTGGCGAGCGGCCACTGCTTTGACTTCGGGCCCCGACGCTGACGCAGTGCTCACCGTCGTCCGCGATTGTCTTGGTGACGACCTCGACGCTCCCGGCGCACTGGTCGCGATCGATGAGTGGGCAGCGACTGCGCTCGCGGGTGGCAGGAAAGACGCGGCTGCCCCGGGACTCGTGCGGGCGATTGCTGACCTGCTGCTCGGGATCGCGCTGTAGGCGCGTCACCTGTGTTTCGCATCGCGTTCGTCGAGCCACAAATCCCACCCAACACCGGAAATGCGATCCGGATGGTTGCTGCCACCGGCTGTGAACTGCACCTCATCGAGCCGCTCGGATTCGACCTCAGCGACGCCAAGCTGCGTCGAGCAGGGCTGGACTACCACGACCTCGCGACCGTGCGGGTGCACGCCGACCTGGCTACCGCCTGGCTCGCGCTCATGCCCGCGCGAGTGTTCGCGTTTACCGCGCGCGCAACCGATTCGTTCGCCGACATCGCCTACCTGCCCGGCGACGTCCTGCTCTTTGGGCCTGAACCCGACGGGTTGTCAGAGCAGGTTCTCGTCGATCCGCACATCACGCAGTGGGTGCGCATCCCGATGGTGGCCGGACGCCGCTCGCTCAACCTGTCGAACGCGGCGGCAGTCGCGGCGTTTGAAGCCTGGCGGCAACACGGGTTCGCCGGCAGTAGTTAGACGCCGCGGTCTGGACGCCGCGGTTAGGACGCGCCGTCGCGGCGGTGTCGTAGATACCGTTCGAACTCGCGCGCGATCGCCTCGCCGCTCGCCTCGGGAAGCTCCGCTTCGTCCTTCTGCCGCTCAAGGGTTCGCACGTACTCGGCGACTTCGGAGTCCTCTTCGGCGAGTTGATCGACACCGCGTTCCCACGCCTCTGACATCTCGGCGAGGTCGCCATACGGAATCGTCGTCTCAAGAACGTCTTCGAGGTTGCGCAGCAGCGCGAGTGTCGCCTTCGGGCACGGCGGCTGTGCGACGTAGTGCGGTACGGCGGCCCACAGCGAAACCGCCGGAAGCCCGGCCTGGATGCACGCGTCGTTGAAGACGCCGACGATGCCGGTCGGTCCCTCGTAGCGCGATTGCTCGAGCCCTAGGCGGCGGGCAGTTTCTCCGTCGACAGCAGTGCCGGTGACTGGCACCGGGCGGCTGTGCGGGGAGTCCGACAGCAGCGCACCGAGGTTGACGACCTCCTCGACGCCAAGACCGATGGCTGCCTCGATGATCTCGCCACAAAACGATCGCCACCGCATGTTCGGCTCAAGCCCGCGAACCAGCACGATGTCGCGCCGCCCGGTCACCGAGTCGGCAAGAGACAGCCGTGTCGTGGGCCACGAAACCCGCCGGCTCACACCGTCGACCAGCGACACGGTCGGGCGGTTGACCTGGAAGTCGTAGTAGTCCTCGGGGTCGAGGGCGCCGAGCGGCTTCGCGTCCCACCCGGCTTCAAGGGCCTCGATCGCATCGGTGGCAGAGTCGGCGGCGTCGTTCCAGCCCTCGAATGCGGTCACCATGACGGGCCGGATGAGCTTGGGGACGCCGGAGAGCTCGATCATCCCGGCCTCCCATCATGCGCCGACTGCGACCTGCGCGGCCGCGTCATCCGCTTAGCCAGCCTACGCGGCAGAGCCGCTCGCCGAAGGCAACGCCGTGCGACCCGGAGGCTAATGCATCTCGGCACGAGCGTGGGCACGGTACCGTTGAGAGAGTGAACAGTCGTGCTGACCTCTTGCGTGGTGAGCTAACTCGCCGAGTGGTCGTTGCCGACGGTGCGATGGGCACCATGCTGCAGGGATTCGAGCTTGACCTCGACGATTTCGAGGGCCTCGAGGGTTGCAACGAGATCTTGTGCGTGACGCGACCCGATGTGGTCCGGGCTATCCACGACGCCTACTTCGAGGTCGGCTGCGATGCGGTCGAGACCAACAGTTTCGGGGCGAATCTCGCCAATCTGGCGGAATACGACATAGCCGACCGGATCTATGAGCTCGCGGAGGCGTCCGCCCGGATCGCCCGCGACGTCGCCGACGGATGGAGCACCCCCGACCATCCGCGCTTCGTGCTCGGATCGGTCGGACCCGGCACCAAACTCCCGACGCTCGGCCACACCAGCTACGCCGCGCTACGCGATGCCTATCAAAGCGAGGTTGCCGGATTAGTCGACGGTGGCGCCGATGCGATCTTGGTCGAGACCGCACAGGACCTGCTGCAAGCCAAGGCGGCCGTGATCGGCGCCCGCCGGGCGCTCACAGCTGCCGGCTCGACGTTGCCACTCATCGCGCAGGTCACCGTCGAGACCACCGGCACGATGCTGCTCGGCTCGGAAATCGGCGCGGCCCTCACTGCCCTCGAGCCACTGGGTATCGACCTGATCGGCCTCAACTGCGCGACCGGCCCGGCGGAAATGGGCGAACACTTGCGCTACCTCGCCAGGCACGCCCGGGTCGGCATCTCGTGCATGCCGAACGCAGGCCTACCGGTGCTCGGTCACGACGGCGCGAGCTACCCGCTCACGCCCGCCGAGCTTGCCGACGCGCACGACGTCTTCACTCGCGAGCACGGTCTCGCGCTCGTCGGCGGGTGCTGCGGGACGACACCTGCGCACCTGCGACTCGTGGTCGAGCGCGTGCGTGGTCGCGAGCTCACCGCCCGGCGTCCACATCCCGAGCCGGGTTCGGCATCGCTGTACCAGAGCGTGACGTTTCGCCAGGACACGTCCTACCTCGCGGTGGGGGAGCGAACCAACGCGAACGGCTCACGGGTCTTTCGCGATGCGATGCTCGAGGGACGGTTCGAGGACTGCGTCGAGGTCGCTCGCGAGGCGACGAGGGACGGTTCGCACCTGCTCGACCTTTGCGTCGACTACGTCGGGCGTGACGGTGTCGTCGACATGCGAGAGGTCGCCAGCCGGTTCGCTACCGCATCGACGCTGCCCTTGATGCTCGACTCCACCGAGCCGCAGGTCATCGAAGCCGGCCTCGAATGTCTCGGTGGGCGTTCGATCATCAACTCGGTCAACTTCGAGGACGGCGAGGGGCCGACGAGTCGGTTTGCGCGGATCATGCCGATCGTGCGCGAGCACGGTGCTGCGGTGGTCGCGCTCACGATCGACGAGACCGGTCAGGCACGTACGCCGGAGCACAAGGTCGCGGTTGCCGAGCGACTCATTGAGACGCTGACGCAGACGTGGGGCATGCACGAGAGCGACATCCTCGTCGACTGCCTGACGTTCACCCTCGGCACCGGACAAGAAGAGAGCCGTCGTGACGGGCTGGCGACGATCGAGGCGATCCGTGAACTCAAGGCCCGCCACCCCGACGTCCAGACGATTCTTGGTTTGTCGAATATCTCCTTCGGGCTGAAGCCGGTCGTGCGTGCGGTGCTGAACTCGGTATTTCTCGCCGAGTGCACGAAGGCCGGCCTCGACGCCGCGATCGTGCACGCGTCGAAGATCTTGCCGGTAGCTCGGATTCCCGACGAGCAAAGGGAGGTCGCGCTCGATCTCATTTACGATCGGCGTCGCGACGGCTACGACCCGCTGGGCGCATTCCTCGACATGTTCGAAGGCGTCGACGCCCAAGACGCGAAGGCGTCGCGTGCACAAGAGCTTGCCGCGCTGCCGTTGTCCGAGCGTCTGCAGCGACGCATCATCGACGGCGAGCGAGTCGGCCTGCACGCGGATCTCGATGAGGCGCTAGAGACCAGGCCTGCGCTCGAGATCGTGAACGACACACTGCTTGAGGGCATGAAGGTTGTTGGCGAACTCTTCG
>DASRZB010000054.1:0-3501 GCA_035653855.1 Acidothermaceae bacterium
GATGCGCTTCCTGCTCGACGCGGACGACGTCAGCGGGCCGGTCAACCTTACGGCGCCCAACCCGGTGACCAACCGCGAATACACCAAGGCCATCGCAGCTGCCGTCCACCGGCCGGCGTTGTTCCCGGCGCCGTCGCTCGCGTTGAAGGCGGTGCTCGGCGAGTTCGCCGGCAATGTTGTCGGCGGCCAACGGGTGTTACCGAAACGGCTGATCGACGCCGGCTTCGAGTTCGGCTACTCCGACATCGAACCCGCTCTGCGAGCACTCGTCGAAGCGAACGCCTGACAGAGAACCGATCACGTTGGCAGCCAAGAAACCTTGTGCGCCAAGTAGATGTAGCCGATGAACGTCGTTGCGTCCATCAGCGTGTGCGCGATGATCAGTGGCAATGTGCGGCCGGTGCGCTGGTACACCCGGCCGAAAATGAGGCCCATCACGAAGTTGCCGAGCGCGCCACCGAACCCCTGGTACAGGTGGTAGGAGCCGCGCAACAACGCGCTCGTTGCGAGCGCCTTATTGTCTCCCCACCCGAACTGCCGTAGCCGGTGCAAGAGGTAACCGCTGACGAGTACCTCTTCGTAAATTCCGTTCTGCGCAGCCGACAGCAACAGCACCGGGATCCGCCACCAATGTGGTCCGAGCGTCGTCGGTACCACGACAACGTTCGCACCGGCGGCATGCGCGCCGATGTACAGCGCGAGACCTGCGCCACCGACACACGCCGCGAGTATCGCGCCGAGCCCGATGTCGCGACCAAGTTGGGACCGGTCGACACCGATGGTCCGCAGCGATTCGCGCGACCGGTGCAGCAAGTAGATGACCAACGCGACCGGAACCAGCCCGGTGGCAATGCCGAACAACTGGAAGGCGAGATCGAGCCACGGCCGGTCAGGTGTGACGGAGCCGTTCAGGGTGGTGTGCTGCGACGACAGCGCGACATGTTTGACGGTGAGGTCATCGATTAGGTTGAGCAGCGCGCCGACACCGCTTGCACCGAGGCTGATCGCGAAAACGATCCACAACTCGATGACGAGAAGCCGATGCCACCTGGACGTCGACCAGCCGGCGCCGTCGGGTGACGGCGCCGGGTCGTCAGGCAATGCCCCCGGGTGAGTCGTCGGAGAAGGCAGAGGTGGCGAGGACGGCACCGCGCCGCTGGCCGCCCGAAGCCCGAAGTTCATTTCGCCATGATGACAACGATTCCTGAAGTTGCGCTAAACGCTGGCTGCGGGGGCGCGACCGAATACCTCAGATGGACGCCTGATAGCTCCGGAACGCCCTGGTCGCCAACCACGCCATCGTCGCCGCCAGCGCCGCGAGGAAGCCGAGGCGCGGCCAGACAGCCCCCCACTGCGTCCCGGCCGACAACGCCTGCCGCGAGGCGACCACGGCCCAGTCGACCGGGTTGTATCGAGCTACGTGTTGCACCCAGTGCGGGGACAACCGGGTGTCCATGATCGCGGACGACAAGAACTGCAGCGGTAGCACGATGAACTGGCTGACCCCGATCAGGGCCTCCTGCTGGCGAAGCAGCAATGCCAGCGCGTTGGAGAACGACGCCATGATGACGGAGATCAACGCGGCTGCGGCAATGGTGACGACGATGCCAGCCACCCCACCACGAAAGCGGGCGCCGCTGATGTACGCGACGCCGAACACAATCAGCGTCTGCACGACAGTTGTGGCCGCCTGATACGCAAGCGTTCCGATCATCATCGCGCCGCGCCGCACGGGCGACGCAAGCAAGCGGTCCATCACACCGCGGTTCATGTCATCGATGTAGACCGTGCCTGCCCAGCCACTGGAGAACAACGCCGTCATGACGATGACGCCGGGCGTGATGAACTCGAGGTACGAGCCCGAGCCCGTCGAGAACCCGGGAATATGAACAACAGACCGGAAAAGCTGACCGAACAGCAGTAGCCAGATGATCGGCGCGATCAAGGTCATCGCGGCGAACGTTGGCTGTCGCCACAGGGTGCGTAACGAACGAGCGGTCAGGAAAGCCGAATGCTGTAACAGCCGCCCACGCTCGCGACGCCACGCAGGCAAGTCCGGCATCGACGTGCCGACTTCGGCGACTGCGCGACTCATGCCGCCACCTCGAAACTACGTCCGACGTGATGCAGGTACACGTCGTCCAGTGAAGGCCGCGCCACTGTCACCGACGACACGGCGATGTCGGAGTCCTCGAGTGCGGACAACACTGACGGCACCGCGCGGGCGCCACTCGAGGCGCGGGCCCGAAGGCTCGCACCGACCGAGGCGACGTCGCGCAAACCGGCAATGCCCGACAACAGCACCAGGGCACCCGCAATGGCTTCGGCGGTCGCAAGTTCGACCTGCACGGTGTCGCCGTTCAACTCGGCCTTCAGGTCCTCAGGAGTTCCCTCGACCACCACACGACCGTGATCGACGATCGCCAGCCGGTCGGCGAGTTGGTCCGCTTCGTCCAGGTAGTGCGTGGTGAGGAGCACCGCGACCTCCTCGTGGGCCGACAACCGATCGATCTCCGCCCAGAGTTCAGTTCGTGCCTGCGGGTCGAGCCCGGTGGTGGGCTCGTCGAGGAACAGCACCTGCGGGCGATGCATGAGACCAATAGCGACATCGAGCTTGCGAGCCATGCCGCCCGAGAAAGTCTTCGCCAACCGGTTCGCCGCGTCGTCGAGCGCGAACCGGGATAGCAGGTCAGCGGCACGAGCACGCGCTGACGAACTCGACATCCCGTGGATCCGCCCGGCGAGAACCAAGTTCTCGCGCGCCGTCGCCATCGGGTCGCTCGATGCCTTCTGCGAGACGAGGCCGATGATGTGCCGCGCGCGGTTGGGGTCACGAAGGACATCGATACCGGCGACGCTGGCGTGCCCTCCGTCGGGACGCGACAGCGTGGCAAGAATCTTGACTGCGGTGGATTTCCCGGCGCCATTCGGGCCGAGTAACGCGAACACCGTACCGGCCTGCACATTGATAGATAGCCCGTCCAACGCATGGACGCGCGGCTTGCCGCGGGTGCCTGGATAGGTCTTGACGAGATCGACGGCGGATAGCGCCGGCGACGATGAGTCGGACATGGAACTCCCTCACGTTCACGTCGGCGCTTGCGCCGAGCACAAGCGCCGTAGTGGGGAGTCGAGAACGCAGCGCCTATCGTGTGAGTGCGCCTCGGGAAGGGCCGCCTGCGGTCTCAACTCGGGTGTATGGCCCCTGGCCGGTGTTCACGCACCGGTCAGGGGTTCAGTTTCTGCAGCTACTTGGACTGTGGCTGGTTGAACCAGCGCGCGGCCTCCTCCCCCAAGTGCGCGACCGGATCTTGCGCGAGTTCCTCGAAGCCGATGCCGACCGCGCGCAGTTCGTGAATGCGCCGCCACCAGTCGGTGCCTTGGAATGCACCCGATCTGATGTCGCGCGCGAGCGTGGTGACGAACTCCAACTCCGCAGTGAGCATCGTGCGCCGATACACGCTCTCGATCAGGAAGAGGTCGGGCAGTTGCATGCTGGCC
>DASRZB010000055.1:0-6750 GCA_035653855.1 Acidothermaceae bacterium
GAACAAGTACCCGCGCTGGTGGTTCGACTGGAACCTCGAGCTCCAGCGCTTCATCAGTCGCGTGTTCATCTTCCTGGCGCTGATGGATGACAATTACCCGTCGACCGACGAGCACCAGTCGGTGCATTTGGACTACGCCTACCCCGACGTCCCGCGCGACCTGACGCGCTGGAAGCCCCTGGTGAAATGGTTTCTCGCGATCCCGCACTACATCGTCCTGATCATCCTCGGAATCGGGGCGTGGGTCGCAATCGTGATCGCGTGGTTCGCGATCCTCTTTACCGGACGCTATCCACGGGGCCTGTTCAATTACGTCGAAGGCGTCCAGCGATGGTCGACGCGGGTCTTCGCGTACGCGTTTTTGATGGTTACCGACACGTACCCGCCGTTTCGGCTCGAGCCCTGACGAATGGCCTGCGTCGCCCGTTCGTGCGACGCAGGGATCGGGAATCCGCGACGGCCACGTACGCTGCGGATCTGGCTACTCATCTACCCTGCACGGTGTGTTGTCGGTCTTTACGCCATCCCACCGAGCCGGTGCGGGCGCGCCGCTGGTCCTGTTGCACGGGTTCACCGACACCTGGCGGACCTGGGAACTGGTGCTGCCAGCGCTCGCGCGCCACCACGACGTCCTCGCGCCGACGCTCGCCGGTCACACCGGGGGCCCGCATCTTCTCGGTGCGATGACCCACGACGTCATCGCCGACGAGATCGAGCGCGCGATGGATGCCGCGGGGTTCGCCACCGCCCACGTCGTCGGCAACTCGCTCGGCGGTTACGTCGCGCTGCAGCTGGCCGCCCGTGGACGGGCGGAATCGGTCACCGCGTTCGCACCGGCCGGCGGCTGGACGCCGGGCGACCCGGACTTCAACCAAATGATCCGCTCGTTCGGTCCGATGCAGGCCCAGCTTCAGCTTGCTGCACCGAATGCCGAGCGGATCGTCGCGACCGAGGCCGGGCGGCGGCGCGCGACGGAGTTGATCGTCACCGACAGCACGCACATTCCCGGCGATCTGATCGCCCATCAGATGGTCGGGATCGCGAGCTGTCGGGCAGCGCCGGAGATGATCGACCATGCCATCCGCGCCGGTTATCCCCTCGATACGGCCGGGATCACCTGTCCGGTGCGGATGGTGTGGGGTACCCAAGATCGCCTGTTGCCGTGGCCGTCGGCGGCGGTGCGCTACCGCGAGATGTTCCCGCACGCGGACTGGGTCGTGCTCGATGGGGTCGGCCACTGCCCGCAGCTCGACGTACCGGTCGAGGCCGCGCAGCTGATCGTCGGGTTCACGACCACCTGACCGAGTGCGGCCCGCGCGCTCGACGGGTTCGCCCTGGGCGAGCTGCAGGTCGTCGGCGAGTACCCGAGGGTGCGCATCTGCACTAGCCTGGCCACGAGCGACCGGCCCCTGCCATGGTCCCCGTTTCGCGTCCAGGAGTCTGAATATGTCGAACTCGCCCCGGCATCGCGTGATCGCGACGATTGCTGCTGCGGCCATCATTGGGACGACGGTGGCCGCGGTCGCCGCCACGACCCCGAAGTCCGGCAAATGGAAGGGCACGACGAGCGAGAAGGTCACCGTGTCGTTTTCGGTGTCGTCCAACCACAAGCAAGTCACCAACTTCGTCACGCAGATGGGATACAACGGCAAGTGCGGTCAAGGCGGCGGCCCGGGCTTCGGGGTGCACGTCGGCAAGATGGCGATTTCGAAGAAGCACACGTTTGCGGCGACAACCATCTCGAAGGGCTTCGGCAGGACGATCACGGTGAAGGTTGCGGGGTCGATTTCCGGCAGCAAGGCATCCGGATCGGTGAGTAATCCCGCAAGCGGGTGCGCTGCCCCCTATACCGGCCGCCTTGCCTACTCGGAGACGTTTACGGCCAAGCACGCCTGACCGAGCGATCTGCCCCGGCGGCGGAGCATCGTCGTCTGGGTATCCGCGCACTCCCCGGCTAGTGGCGCTGCGTGCTTCGCCTGCGGGCAACAGGTGAAGCGGGTCGTCCGCAGCGACGAACACGGCGGGGGCGTGCCGCGCGACGTCGGCCACGCTCGTGGTCGGCGGAACGTCCCCAACGGTGTCGCGGCAGACGAAAGCCCCCCTGGTATATGCCACGCACACGCCAGAGGGGCTTGGGTTACCGCCGTGCTACTTGACGATCTTGAACTTCCTGGCGGAGCTGCTGCACGCGAGGTAGTTCCCCGTGGCGCCCTGGACCAGGACAACGCGGTAGTTCCCCTTGGCCAAGCCCCGCCGGTGCGACCCGATGAGCTTGATGTTGACCGTCTGGGTCCCGCCCCTGGCCGAGAAGCGCAGGACCGTCTGGGTGCGGCCGTGTCTGTTCTGAATCACGAACGTTTCCTTCGCCCCCCTGGTCATGCCGGACAGCAGGACCGAAACAAGCTTGCCGCCGGACGGCTTGCGTGTCCGGATCGTGGCTGAGAGCTTGGGGTGGGCCTTCAGCACCTTCACCCGAGTCGTGGTGGTGACGATGTTGAAGTCCGCGCCATCTGCCGGGATGTAGGTCACCGTCTCGGTCACCGTGCCGGCATTCGGCTTGAAGCGCGCGTTCTGGATGATCGAGCTGCCCCCGCGCAGCGGCGCGCCGCCGCGGGTTACGGATGCCGAGAACAGCAGCGGCGTGTTGCCGAGCGTCTGTCCGTAGGTGATCGGGTTGCTGACCACGGTGACGAACGGCGTGGCCTGGTTGACCGTGACCGTCACGGTCGAAGGTACGACGTTGTACGAGGCCGTGTCGTTCGGGGTGAAGATCACAGGAACGTTGGTGTACGTGCCCGCCCCCAGCGCCGTCGACGGGTTCAGGAACGACCACGTCCCGGGCACACTGGAGGTCCCGCCGCTGAGCGTCGAGCTCCCCAGCGGCTGGCCGAAGGTGATGGTCCCCGCCGTCGGAGGCGTGACCGTCGGGTTCGTGTGACCCACTAACAGCACGGCCGGGTTGCTGGTCGTGCTGCCGAGGCTGTTGGTGAAGATCGCCTCGTACTCGTTGTTGTTCATCGAGCCGGTGACCGCGTTCAACGCGAGCGTCGTGCTCGTGGCCCCGGCGACCGGGCCCCAGGTCAGGCCGTTGTTGGTCGACACATCCCACTGCACGGTCGCCGGCGGGTTGGATTCGCCGTTGGTCGCCACCGCGCTGAACGTGGCGTTCGCGCCGGCGAGCACGGTCTGGTTGGCCGGCTGCGTGGTGACGTACGGCGCCGCCGGTGCCTGGAGGGTGTACGTCCCACCGGCCGGGATGGTCACCCAGTCGGACAGCGAACCCGCGTATGCGGAGCCGAAGGCGGTACCCGCGGGCTCGATCAGCGTGCCGGTCGGAGCGTTCACGGGAATGCCGAGTGACGCGCCGGTGTTCTTGATGACGATCGTGCCGCCCTGCTCGGTCGCGGTGACCGTGCCCGCGGCAAGGGCAGCCGCCCAGGCGGCCTTCTTGCCCAGGATGGCGCCGGCCTGGCTGAGCGTCGGCTGCACGTACGGCTCAGCTGCGCTGAACGTGCTGTGGTACGCGGTGACCAGCTGGGTGAGCACCGGCGCCAGCACGGAGGCACTGGTCGATGCACCGACCAGGTTGGTCTGGTGGGCGTAGAACGGCTCGGGGTCGTTGTTGGTGATCGTGGCAAGCATCCCGGACTCGACGGAGTCGCTGATGTTGGCCTGCGTGGCCGCGGTTGCGGAGCAGGTCGTGACGCTCGTCGCGACGCAGTTGCCGCCGGGCGCGGACTGGTAGATCCAGTTGTACTCGTCGATCTGCTGGGTCCACGTCGCGGCGTTGTAGAAGATGTTGATCGGGTGGCGCGGCACCACGACGGCAGGTCCGTCGGTGAACGACTGCCCGGCCGCAAAGGTGCTGTCGGTGTACGCGGTCGTCGTGTTGACGCCGAACTGCGTGTCGGGCAGGTTCGGGTAGGGCTTGGAGGCATCGCCGCCGACGGTGGTGATCAGCGTGCTGGTCAGCGCGGGGATCAGGTTGATGTTCTGCTGGTACGCGGACTCCGGCGCACTGGTGGTCGTGGGCGGGACCCATGTCGAGGCCTGCGGCGTGCCGGCCGCGCCGGTGTCGGTGTAGCTCACCGGCGCCATGCCGCCACCGGTCGTGTTGGTGGTCGATGTCGGGTCGAGCGTCGCCGGGTTCGGCGGCGGCACGCTGGCAACGAGCGACCACACGGTGTCGGTGGGGCCCTTGCGGTAGACACGGTAGCCGGCGGCCTTGCAGACCCCGGTCCAGTTCAGCGTGACCCCTTGGCCGGCCGTCACGGGAACGGATGTGACCGACGCGATCGAATCCCCGCCGGTGGTGGCGATGTACTGATCGGTGACCGCGTACTGGTAGGTCCCGGTCGCCAGTGTGCCGGATCCAGCGGCGCTGCCGGTCGCCGAGGGCGGGTCGACCGCGCCGTTGACACCGGGGATCAGGTTGGCGAGACCCGAGTGCTCACCCGGGACGAAGGTGTGAACGTCGAACGTGCCGTAGCCGCCGTTGAGGGCGCCGGTCGGGTCGGCGGTCAGCCCGAGGCCGCCGAGGCCGGCGGTACCCGGTGCCTGCGTCGCAAACGTGGCGTTCTGGTTGATCTCGGCCGCGATGTAGTTCGTCGTGGCGCAGCCCGAGTCGATCGTGGCGTGATCCCAGGTGTGGTTGATCCAGCCGAAGTCCTGGCTGTAGGGCTTGCCCGTGGCCGGGTCGGTGGCCTGGTATTGGGCGAGCTGCGGGTCGGCCACGGGGGGGGAAGCCGTCGACGAGCTCGCACCGGCATTGTACGCCCAGTCGATGCGGAAGCCGTTCAGGCGCGACCACTGCGCCGCGGCAACGATGTCTGCGGGCGTCATCTGCGCCGCAGCGGTGATCGAGGTCTCGTGGGTTGTGGTGTTCCAGGTGTTGTCGCTGTTGAACATGTCGTCCAGGTTCAACGAGGCGTAGTTGCGGAACAGGCCCAGGTGGGTGTTCTGGGTGACCCAGTCGATCAGGCCGCGCGAGAGCACGTGCCACTGCTGCTGGTTGGCGTTGTAGCTGAAGAACAGGGCTGCTTCCTGGACGTTCTTCTGCGGGTCCGTGCTGGGGTGCTGGTAGACGCCGCCGAGGCTCGACGTATCGCCGTAGCTCAGCCAGGAGGTGAACGGGGCCCCGACGGTGGGCGTCACCGGGTAGGCGAAGCTGCCGGTGTCGAACGGCACCGAGCCTGCCAGGCCGGGGAACGCCGTCGTCCCGCCGCCAGGTGTGGTTGTCAGGTTCTCCGCGGTGGCGGTGATCGCGATGCCGGTCGTGTCGTTGGACACGCCCAGGTTCGGTGGAGCCGACGGGAACCCGCTCACGGAGCCGTCGACCTGCCGGACGTTGTATTGGGCCTCATAGGCATAAAGGCCGGTGAGCTGCCCGGGCGCGAAGTACGCCGGGTTGTCCGCGACCACGACGCCGTTGTAGTTGCCGGTGGTCCCCGCGGTCAGGGCCGGGAGCGCGACATTCCACGACCCTAGGGTCGTGGTGTTCGACGCGGACACTTCGGTGTACGGAACCCCTTCGCTGGTCAGGGCCGCTTCCCACGCGCCCGTGGTGGTGTCGGCGGTTCCGTTGCCAATCAGGAGCACCTTGAGGCTGGTCTGCGGGGGCGCCGGAGTTCCGGCACCGAGCGCGGACGCGGCCAGCACGCCACTGGAGATACCCAATGCGACGAGACCAAGCGCGCTGAATCTTGCTCGACGACTTCGTAGGCGCGGGAGCGCCTTCTGCTTAGTGGTGGCTCCGGGCGGACCGGCAGAGCTGGTGTCGCCGTTCTTGGGTTGGGGCGTACGCATCCGAGGTACTCCGGATCATTTTCGTTGTCATTCCCGGGGTAAGGACATGACGAGATGTAAGTGGGGTCGTGTGCGGCCGACCACGATCAGCCGAGGCGGGTAAGTCAGACATAACCGGCAGCTCCGAGACGCGTCCTATTACTTCCGTAACAGGGAAACTGACCGCGGTGCAGACGGCCGCCAATCCCCCGCATGGGGAGCTTTTCCGCCGTGCCTATCCGTTCGGGGTGCGGCTTCGGGTTGAGGGTTTCCCGGACCCCTGAACGCCTGCAGGCGCCCACACTTGCCACGTTGCCTGCTCGGTGCGAGAACCGGTCGGCCGGGGGCGCCGGTCACGTGTGGGCGCCCCGCGAGACGCCCCTCGACGGACGCGTCGTGCGGTATGCGGTGCACGGCGGACACTCACCGCGGCTGGACTGCAACGCGGATTTCAGCACCTGCCGCGTCGTTAAGTCGTCCGTGTTTGGGGTCGATTCCAGCAAGACGGGCTGTGGCCCGCCTTGCCGATGCCCCGAGCACTCCCACACCCCACGCGCACCCACGCGCGCCTTGTTGGCGCGATCGTCATCTTTGGTCTTGTCGGGCTGTTGGTAGGCACAGATGCGGTTGGTGCCACACACGCTCACACCAAGCGGGTCTGCCGGATCGTCACCGAGCACCGCGTGCTCAGCACACACCCCGCCCCCTTAGAGGGCGGGGTCGTGCACCCCCACACCACCCGTACGCTGCGCGTGCGGGTCTGCCGCATGGTCGTCGTGCGCACCCACCGGTTGCACAAGTCGCGCGTGGTGCGCCACCCGGTATCCAGAAACCCACCGGTGCACATCACCACCGCCACACTTTCTACGGTGCAGCTGAGGATCCCCCAGACCCGCCTCCAGGCCACCGCGATCTCCCTCGGGGTCTCGTTGGCGAGTTCGCCGTTTGACCGGATGAGTGAACTCG